>JBDLIQ010000081.1:0-18936 GCA_039714775.1 Bacteroidota bacterium | reverse complement strand
CTTTTTTATTGAGTTCAGATAAGCTGGCCTTTTTGTCTCTTCAGCCTGATGGTCAGTATAACTCTGAACAGGCCAAGGATGATAAAGGCCGTGGCGGTCCAGATGGCGATGGTGAATCCCAGGATCAACGGGTGCCAGAGAAAAAGGATGGCTACCAGCAACAAAATCACTCCAAAGATCAGCTCCCATTTCCAGTATTCATGATTGGCCTGCCTGGCTTCGGAAGCCTTCATGATCAAGGTAACAGCGTTCACGATCAGCCAGATACTGACAAACAGGGTAATGATCTTCAACAGGATCTCCGGATTTAATATCAGGATGATTCCAATGGCCAGGTCGATCAGCCCTCCCAGTAGCTGGAAACCCCAACCCGGGATACTCTCCCGGTTACTGAATGTAAAAAGAAGCTGGGTTGTACCACTCACAAGGATGATCACCCCAACGATTTTAGTCAATTTTTCGAGGCTCTCCACAGGAGTTCTCAGGATCCACATTCCGATAATTACGAAAATAACACCAAACAGTATGGGGACCCACCAGTAGGTGAGGTTTCTCTTTTCAGTTGCATCATGTTTCATTACAGACAGGTTTTTATTTTATAAAACGGACCGCTAAAGCAGCTCTTAAGATACAAATATCACAGGTATTGTCCCAACTCTGCCCACCGCTGCATTTTGTAATCGATCTTTTCAATGATCCCGGCCACCCGCTTTGATTTTTTCTCCAACTCCTCATATCCGAGGGCTCCGGTATTTAGCGCCTCCTCCAGTGCGGACTTCTCCTGCTCAAGCGCTTCAATCTCCGGCTCCAGATTGTTGTACTCCTGCTGCTCCCTGTAGGTGAGTTTTGTCTTCTTTTTCGACTTTGCTCTGGTGACTGGTGACCGGTGGTTGGTGACCGGTGGTTGGTGACCGGTGGCTTTTTTCCGGGCTGCCTCCTGCTGCAAACGATAGGCCGCATAAGTACCATAATGGTCCCTGATGCGCCCCTCACCTTCGAATATGAAGAGGTGGTCGGTGAGCTTATCCAGGAAATAGCGGTCATGGGAGACGATGATCAGAATCCCTTTGAATGTGAGCAGGAACTCCTCCAGCTTATTGAGGGCAAACAGGTCCAGGTCGTTTGTGGGCTCATCCAGGATCAGGAAGTTGGGGTTTTTGATCAGGACCGTCAGAAGGTGCAGCCGGCGAAGCTCTCCCCCACTCAGCTTGGAGATCCTTTTGTATTGCGCCTCGGGGGTAAACATGAAGTGTTCCAGAAACCTGGATGCCGAAATGGTTTTCCCGTCAGCCATCAGCACCACCTCGGCAATCTCCTTCACCGCATCGATCACCCGTTGCTCCTGCTTCCACTCCTGCCCCAGTTGGCGGTAGTAACCCATCACCACGGTTTCACCCATATCAATGGTTCCTGCATCCGGCTTTTCGGTCTGTGAGATCACATCCAGAAAGGTGGTTTTACCGGTACCGTTCCGGCCGATCACCCCCACCCTTTCCCCTTTGGCAAATTTGTAAGTGAACTCCCTGATGATCTGAAGCGAACCAAAGGCCTTTCCGATCTTCTCCAGCTCCAGGATCTTTCCTCCAAGGCGGGGTGACTTCACCTGGAGTTGCAGTTCACCATGTTCATCAACCAGCCGGGCCCGCTCCTTAATCCCATCAAATGCATCGATGCGGGCCTTGGACTTGGTGGTACGTGCCTTGGGCATCCTGCGGAGCCACTCCAGCTCCTTTTTCATCAACTGCGTAGCTTTGTCCGCCTCCACCCTGCGCTGCTCCTCCCGTTCACTTCGTTTTTGAAGAAATAGCTCATAGTTCCCCTTGTACTGATACATCTTTCCCTGGCTCAGTTCGATGATCCGGTTACAAACCCGGTCCAGGAAGTAGCGGTCGTGGGTCACCATCAGCAGGGTGAGGTTCGATTGTGCAAGATAGCGCTCCAGCCATTCGATCATGTCAATGTCCAGGTGGTTGGTGGGCTCGTCCAGGATCAGCAGGTCGGGTTCATCGAGCAGCACCAGGGCCAGCGCCAGCCGCTTCTTCTCCCCACCCGACAGCGTTGAGACCACCCTGGATGGGTCGGTGATCCTGAAGAGATCCAGCAGCTGTTTCAGCCGCCTCTCGTAATCCCATCCCTGCACCTGGTCCATCGCTCCGGTGGCCTCCTCAAGGATTCTCCCGCTCTCTTCATTCTGAAGGCTGGCATGCGCCTCAAGGGCCTTCTCATACTTTCGGATAAGCTTTACCACCGAAGTGTTGGTGGTGAGGATCAGCTGATCGATGGTCCGTGAGCCCTCCAGCTCCGGCACCTGCTCCAGAAAGGCTGTCTTTAGTCCGTTGCGGAAAGTGAAAGCGCCCGAATCGGGCTCCATTTTTCCTGTCAGGATCTTTAAAAGCGTGGTCTTCCCGGTACCGTTTCGTGCAATCAGGGCGGTTTTATCCCCACGGGCCAGCCCGAAGGTGAGCCCTTCAAACAGCAACTGCTCCCCAAACGATTTCGAAAGGTCCTCTGCAGAAAAGTAGTTCATTCCCCGGGACTACCTGGCATTATAGTACTCCAGGGCCTTGGGCATGATGCTATGCAGGTGAGCAACCCGGTTATGCGGATGGGGGTGGGTTGAAAGGAACTCGGGAGGAAGCTCTCCTGAACTCTCGTCCATTCGCTCCCAGAATACCGGTGCAACCTGCGGATCGAACCCGGCCATGGCCATGAAGTAGAGTCCCAGCTCATCGGCTTCACTCTCATGGGTACGGGAGTAGGGCAGTTCAAGCCCCACCTTCGCCCCGACGCCAAAAGCGAGCATGGCAAGCTCCATGGTCTCCTGCCTCTGTGTCTGCAATGCCTCCGACAGAGCGGCACCTCCCATCTGTACGGCCAGCTGCTGCGACATGCGCTCATTCCCATGTTTGGCTACAGCGTGGGCAATCTCATGCCCCATCACCACAGCAACACCCGCCTCATCCTGGCACACCGGCATGATCCCCTCATAGAAGGCGATCTTTCCCCCGGGCATGCACCATGCATTGAGCTGCTCTGAAACAATCACATTGTACTGCCAGTCATATCCTTCCAGGGCAGCCTCCATGCCGTTTTGCTTCATGTAAGCCTCAACTGCAACAGCCAGCTTCTCCCCAACCGTTCTTACCATGGTCACATAGTGCTGGTTAGTGGACATTTCGCTCTCTTCGAGCACCTGGGTATAGCTGTCGTTACTCAGGGATATCATCTGGGAGGATGGGATGACGATAAATTGTTTCCGGCCGGTGAGTGGAACCGACGAACAGGATACCAGGTAGAGGAGTGCTACAATGATCAGTTTTCTCATGAGTATGTAGATTTGGTTAATATCTGTTTCTTTCACGAAGTTAACACATTTCAGTGGTTATTGTTGAGCTTGTTTCCAATAAGTCCCGGAAAGTAGTGCAGTATGATTTACCGGAATATGGGAGGTTCAGGGGATGGTCACTTCACACAGGGAATGCCAGAATTGAGAGATAATCCGATTCCCTGGTAGGGTTTTCCTGACATAACTCGTATTATATAGAGGGACGATTGATCTTTTTTGAACATAATTCCAAATAAGTTGAACAATTGTACGGTATGGGGATATTGAACAATTTGTATCTTGATTGCCTGTTTTTAACGGCTATTGATCTGAGTTATTGAAAATTTAAATAAAATAACACCTTTAATTTGTCAATCTAAAACTACAACTATGAGAAAGATCAACGCTTTAATTTTCACAGCAGCCCTGCTCTTTGGGCTCAACCTCTCGGCTCAGGACCACCACTGGCCTCTGAGTACCGATGCCAACGATGCAGTTGGCACACTTCATGGTACAATGCATGGTATAACATTTACTACCGATGCCGAACGTGGCGATGTAGCTGTTTTTGATGGTTCAGCCGGTGACAGCTATATTGAACTCCCCTCTTTATTAAACGGTCAAACGGAGATGACCATCTCTCTCTGGTTTAAGCAAAATACCGATAGTGTATGGGCACGTCTCTACTCTTTCGGAGTGGGTGATTTTGCTGCCGACAGAGGTCAGGCCTGCTCAAACCACCTGACGCTTGTAGGCAGTAACCCCGGGGGATGGCATGAATTCAGAATTAAACATCCCGACAATCTTTGTGATTGGTATGCATGGCCAGGCCAACCCCGTAAAATAATTGAAGGTGAATGGCACCACTCGGTAGTTACACTTACCGAAACAATGATTAATGTATATGTGGATGGTGAAAAAATTGCTCAACAAAGTACCAAAGCCAATCCTTTCGATATGGATGACATTGGTAATGTACTTGGAAGATCATACTGGGATGAGCCCGATGTAAACGCCAATATGAGCGACCTGAAAATTTACAACAGGGTACTGACCGATATTGAGGTTGCAGAACTTTATGCTGAAACTGAAAAGTCTACCGATCAGATTGAAGGTGGTTTTGCTATCAACAATATTGCCACAGAAACTGCCAATATTGATGTAGTGCTAAATGCTCCGGGAAAGGTCCATTTTACTGCAAAGGCACAGCATGAGGCTCCTCCTCCCATCTCTGAATTGGTAGATTTCCCATATAAAATAGATGTTACGGCAGCAAATACAGTAGCAAATTTTGAGATCACTGCGCTTTTTGGTGGTACACCAAAAACGTATTACTCTTTCTACTTTATCGCGGAAGACGCTTCGGGTAACCTTCAGGATACTACCACAAGGGTAGATTTTAAAACCCTGGCAGAGACCGATGAATTCTACCACTGGCCATTGGCCTCAGATGCTGTTGAAATTGAAGCTGGTTTGAACGGAGAGGTTGATGGAATCGAATTTTCAGACGACCCTGTGAGGGGAGGAGTAGCTACATTTGACAACGATACCGGCTATGTGAAACTGCCTCAGTTTATTGGTGGCTTAGACGAAGTAACCATCAGCATATGGTTTAGAATGGACGAAAAAAGAGTTTGGTCACGCCTGATAAATCTGGGAGAAGGTCCAAGACCTGATGCTGATTGGTGGAGAGATGGATTTTGGCTTGTTCCCGCATCTCACTGGAATGATTCTCAACCTTTTGGATTGGAAGCTACAGGAAAGCAGTGTCACTGGAACAAAGGTGTTGCCAATCCTGATCTTATACTTGGAGCGTGGTACCAGACTACCATCGTTGTTTCAAATGAGATTGGTAAAATCTACTTGAATGATACCGAGATCGTTAGTATGGTAATGCCAAAACCAATAGGCGAAATAAACGATATTCAAAACAGCCTGGGAACGAGTTTCTGGCCTGATCCCATTTTCAGAGGTGCAATGAGCGATCTGTTTATTTATTCCAAGGCACTTACTGCTGAAGAGGTAACTACCCTCTACAACGATACAAAAAAGGAGGCTCCGACTGTTCCCGGTTTTGTAGCCAGCTATCCTGCCGTTTCCAACATTGCAACTACCTCAGCCACCCTGGAGGTGCAGCTTGACGCAGCCGGGGTTGCATATTATGAGGTGAAGGAAGCTGCAGAAGCTGCTCCCACTGCCGCTGACCTGGTTACCGCCGATGTGAAGATCGATGTGGCAGATGCCAATACCACGGCCACTGCAGATCTTGCAGGCTTAACCGCAGGTACTGACTACAAAGCCTATGTTGTCGCCGGTCTTGCCGGTGGAGCTGCACAGGAGACAGTTACCGAAGTGGCATTCTCCACTTTACCCGTGGGAATTGGCCAGAGCGGAATTGAGAATTGCGAGATCTATCCAAATCCGACTAAAGGGATTGTAACCATCTCATCAGGTGCTAAGATCAGCACAATCGAGGTGTACTCCATCTCCGGAAGCCGGATGATCTCCCTGATAAACGATCAGTCCTCCGAGATCTCAATCGATCTGAATGAATTTGCAAACGGGATCTACCTCCTTCACCTCAAAGCTGAGGATGGTGCTGCAAAGATCTCTAAGATCGTTAAACAGTAAGATGGTTTAATAGAGATTAGTTTTTGGTGTGATGGGGCCGTCTCTTATGAGGGGGCCCCATCTGTTTTAAAACAATGTACTATCTTGGTGCACAGATATGTCAGGCAAATATGGGATTGTCAGATACCACAAGAAGATTTACAGAAGCTGATTTTGAGAAACTCTACAGGCGGCTCTACCCCCGCCTCTTCAACTTCTCATTACAATTCACCGGAGATGAGACGATCTCACAGGATATTGTGCATGAAGTCTATCTGAAGGTCTGGAAGAAGAGAGACACCATCGAACCTGCAACCGTCGACGCACTGCTGTTTAAAATGACCCGGAACATGTGTCTGAACTACATCAAGCACCTCAGGGTGGTTGAGAACAGGCACGTGGAGCTGAGGAAAACCCAGACCTGGGAAGAGCTCTATCGCATCGGTTTCTTGAAAGATGAACCCGTTCTCCTGATCGAAAAAGAGCTAAAGCAAAAGATAAACAGCATCATCGAAGCACTTCCCGTAAAGTGCAGGGAGGTCTTTCTCCTGAGCAGGATGAAAGGACTGAAAAACAGAGAGATCGCAAATCAGCTGAACATCTCTTTGAAAGCCGTTGAGAAACACATAAGCAGGGCCATCCGCTCCTTTAATGATGAGCTTCCTTTCCTGGCTTCGATGCAGTTGCTTGCATTGATCCTGGCCAGCTCCAGCTAAGCCACCCAATTTGAAGATCCCCGGATCATTCGCCAGTTTAAAACAGAGGTAGGGTAAACTACCTGAGGATTGTATCTATATATGTAACCTCAACTCATTTTAACTGAAGTCTGGAAATGGAACAAAAGATTGGCAAATATGACAGGCTGATCAGCAAATACCTGGAGGGGAGTCTCACAGATCAGGAGTGCAGTCTCCTGCTTGACTGGCTTGATCAGGATCAGGATCATGTGGCACAATTCAGAAAAACTACTGATGGGTGGGAGCCCGCCAGCACCGGATCCCTGGATGAGAGCTGGAATGCGCTGATGGTAAAGAGACACCTCCGGGAAAGCTCCGGTGGTCTCCGGGTCACCAATAAACGTTCGTGGGGATCCCGCACACTGAAGATTACCCGCTTGCAGTTGACCCGGTACGCAGCGGCTGTGATCATCGGCCTGCTCTTCTCTATTTTTGCAGCCTATCGTCTGGCAGAACAGAGGAAGGCGAAAAACGTGCAGTGGGTGGTTACAGAGACCCTGGCCGGACAGAAGACAAAGGTGGTGCTGCCAGACAGTTCGGTAGTCTGGCTTAACTCCGAATCTGTAATCTCGTTTCCATCAAATTTCCAGTCACTCAGGAACAGGGTGATCCGACTGGAGGGAGAGGCCTATTTCGATATCACTCAGCAGAACCGTTCCACATTGACTGTGAAATGTCCCGACTATGACATTGAGGTGAAGGGGACACAGTTTAATGTGATGGCATACAAGGATTTCAACCGGACAGAGACCACACTTGTGGAGGGGGCGGTTACCATCAGAAGGGGCAGTAAAACAGTCAAACTCAATCCCGGCGAAAGGGCAATCTACTCCCGAAACTACCTTGTCAAATCAAAAGCGCAGATCAGGCAGGCCATGCTCTGGAAAGAGCGTAAATTCTATTTTGATAACATCTCTTTCAAAGAGCTGGCAAGAAGGCTTGAAAGGTGGTACGATGTAAAGATCACCATCATGGACCCTTCGCTGAACAGCATCTACTATTCGGGATATTTTAAGAATGAAGAGACCGTCTGGCAGGTGCTCGATGTGATCGGGATGACCACTCCTATTGAATATGAACGCAAGCAATTCAGGGAGATCACAATCGACCGGCGGACTGAATAGATTAAAACAGAGACCCGATCAAGGCTAAAACTAAATGATACCAACCATATGAAACGAAGTGCATTGATGGCCATTGTTCTTGCATTTTCTGCAATACAGGCATTTGCGCAGGGGAACCGGTTCGACCTTACCCTGGAAAACCTTAACATCAAGGATGCAATCACAAGGATTGAACAGGCCTCCGATTACTCCTTCTTCTACAGAGACGAGGAGCTCGATCTGACCAGAACCTACACGCATAATTTTGCAGATGCGACCATCACCGAGGTGCTGGATGTGATCCTGGCAGACCAGTCCCTGACCTACACGATCAGTGAGATGACCATCGTGATCCTTCCTTCACCGGACCAGTCTGCAGAGGTGGTCCAGCCCTCCAGGGTAAGCGGAGTGGTAGTTGATGCGGAGACAGGCGAAACCCTGCCCGGGGTCAACATCATGGTGGAGGGAAGCAATACCGGTACGGTAACCGATCTGGACGGAAACTATGCCATTGATGTTCCCTCCCGTAAGGATGTGGTCCTGGTCTTCTCCTTTGTGGGGTTCCAGACCCAGAGAATTGAGCCCGGAGAGAGCCGCCGCATCAATGTCTCCCTTTCAACCGACATACATGGCCTGGATGAAGTGATCGTGGTTGGGTATGGTACACAGCGCAAAAAGGACCTGACCGGAGCCGTGGGGGTGGTTGATGTGGAGGCAATGAAAAAGCAGCAAACCCCCAACATCGGCCAGGCCCTCCAGGGTCAGGTGAGTGGTGTATCGGTAACCACCAGCGGACAACCGGGGGCAGGCAGCGATATCAGGATCCGGGGAATTGGAAGCTTCTCCAATGTGGGACCGCTCTATGTGATTGACGGGATGATCCTGAGCGGACCGGGACGGGAGTTCAATGTAAATGATGTTGAATCGATCCAGGTACTGAAGGATGCATCGGCAACTGCACTGTATGGTTCCCGGGGAGCAAATGGTGTTTTGATTATTACCACCAGGAAGGGCAAGAGCGGAGAGCCGAAGATCAGGTTTACAGCCAACTATGGAGTTCAACAGATTGCCAGACGGCTCGATATGATGAACAGTCTTGAATTTCTGCGGCTCAACCGGATGGCCTACGAAAATGCAGGCAAAATATGGCCGGGTGAACCGGGACAGGGCGATACACTTGTTAATACCGACTGGCAGGATGAGTTCTTTGAGGTAGGTTCCACGCAGGACTACAACCTCACTTTGTCAGGAGGAAATGATGTAAGTAATTACCTGATTTCGGGAAATATGTACCGACAGGACGGGGTTGTATACGGCCCGGGACATGACCGGTATAACCTGAGGGTGAATACCGAAACAAAGAAGGGTATCCTGACCGTTGGTGAAAACATCTTGTTTGGCCGTACCACCACAAGACCCCTGATCGGTGTTCCCTTTATTGACCTGGCACGCATGCCACCGGTGATTCCTGTATATGATCAGAACAACGAGAGCGGATATGGCTATGGCAGCAATGAGTACCAGACCTACGGATCAAATCCCATCGGGTTACAGGACAACCTCAACAGGCTGGAAACCGGGAACCGGCTGATCGGGAATCTCTATGCAGAGCTGCAACTGCTCCCCTATCTGAAGTACAGGTTGAATACGGGGCTGGAGTACTTTACATGGCACGACCGCAATGAGCACACCTTTAACCAGATCCGGTACCTCTCCCAATCATCGTACAATAACCAGTTTTATGAGAACAGGGGGGACTTCTCCTCCTACCTGATCGAAAACACGCTGGAGTTTAATAAAGTAATCGATAACCACAGAATTGATGCGCTGGCCGGGTACACCATCCAGGAGACCATGGGCAAAGGAATGGCCGGAAGTGTCTATGATGTGGTGGATGGATACTGGGTCCTGAATTCGGGAAATACCGAACCAAATGTTGAAGGGACAGATTGGGAGTACGCGATGATCTCTTTCCTGGGCAGGATCAATTATGCTTTTCGGGAGAGGTACCTGTTTCAATTTAACATCAGAAGAGACGGTTCCTCCAGGTTTGGGGTAGAGAACCGGTATGGTAACTTCCCCTCCGGATCATTAGGATGGCGCATCAGCGAGGAGCGCTTCTTTTCCGGGGCCAAAGATATTGTGAACAACCTGAAACTAAGGGTCAGCTACGGTGTAATCGGTGACCAGCAGGCACTGGGAAATTACGACTATACGACCTATATCAATGTGAGCGAGGGCGGGATTTTCGGAGTGGACCAGAACTACTATGGCGGAGCCATTCAAAAAGGGAGGGAGAATCCCTTTATTAAATGGGAGACGCGGACCACCTTCAATGTTGGCTTGGACTTTGGCCTCTTCCAGAACAGGCTCTATGGTTCGGTCGAATACTTCGACGCCATCTCAACCGACCTGCTTGTTCAGATTCCTACCAGCTGGACCGATGGTACCGACATCACCCCCTGGACCAATTACGGAAAGATAAACAACAAAGGAGTTGAACTCAACCTGGGGTACAAGGAGCACCTGGGTGATTTCTGGTATGATGCGAACTTTAACTTCACCGCCCTGAGAAACACCGTGCTTGAACTGGGCGACAGTTTCAGGGAGGCTGGGATCAACAATGTAAACCGCTCCGAAGAGGGGCGTTCCATAGGAGATTTCTATGTAATCAAAACAGACGGAATATTCCAGGACCTGGAGGAGGTGTACGCCCATTCCATTACAGTAACAGACTCAATTACCGGCGATCCGGCCACCCAGTTGATCCAGCCTGAGGCCAAACCGGGTGATATCCGGTACATGGATTATAACCAGGACGGGATGATCAATAACGACGACCGGCAGTATGTGGGCTCACCGCTGCCAAAGATGGAGGCAGCATTCACCCTTTCGGGTGGATATAAAAACTTCGATTTCACCATGTTCATCACAGGTGTTTATGGAAATAAGATATTCAATGACGGAAGATTCTGGATGGAACGAATGGATGATGTGGGCAACTCTCCGGCCAACCTGGTTCCCTGGACCGAGGAGAACCGGTCAGAAACCACCCCAAGGGCCTTTATCGGTCCCAACGAGAATGCCAAAGCCAATACCGACCGGTGGATCGAGGACGGATCTTACATCCGGCTGAAGAACCTGCAGATTGGCTATAGTTTTCCTCTGAATAAAATACAAAAACGGATTCCTGGTTCCGAGGAGTTAAGAATCTATGTGGGTGCACAGAACCTCTTTACGATCACGGGATACTCCGGCTATGATCCTGAGATATCGGGTGGAAGCGTTTTTGGAAAAGGAAATGATTCTGGCCACTTCCCGCCTGTAAGAACCTACCTGGCAGGTATTCAATTCACCTTTTAAATCAATCTGACATGAAATATATCATACTGTTAATACCGCTTTTCATCATCACTTCATGCTCAGAAGATTTCCTGGAACGAACCAATCCCAACGAACAGTCAGCCGCAGAGTACTGGCAAACCGAAGCGCAGATCATGAATGGCATCAATGCTGCCTACAGGCCACTGCGGTTTAACGGCTGCTACGGCCGCTGGCTGCATGTTCTGTATACCTCTCGGTCGGATGAAGGTTACAGTCACAGTCCCAATCCAACTTTTGTCGCCTACTCAAACTTCCAAACAGGATCCTATAACAATGCAGCGGCAGAGGGGATCTTCTTTCCGTGGCTCGACATGTATAAGGGGATCTTCTGGGCCAACCAGGTAATTGACAACGCACCCGATGCAGAGATGGATCAAGATTTGCGTACCAGGGTGACGGGGGAAGCGCTCTTTCTAAGGGGGGTACACTATTTTAACCTTGCGGGCACCTTTGGCAGGGGACCCATACAGACCACCTCCTTTGCCGGGGGAGAGGATCCTCCCATTGGTGAGCAGGAGGAGCTCTATATGCAGGCGGCCAGGGATTTTCTGGAGGCGGTTTCGGTACTTCCTGCTGAATACCCCGATCCCAATGACCTGGGGCGGGCCACTGAAGGGGCAGCCAGGGGGATGCTGGCCAAGGTCTACATGCAGCTCAGGGATTGGGAGAGTGCGTTGGAACAGATCGAGGCTGTTGTCAATATGAAGGGGTTGAGCGGACAGACGCTCTATGCACTGGTATCGGACTACAAAGACAATTTTACGGCTGCCAATGAGAACAACAGCGAATCGGTCTTTGAGGTCCAGTTCGCCTATGGGACCCTTTCGGGCATACAACTGGGTCAGCAGCGCGCCAAATTCCTGGGGCTGCAGGTGGATGGTTGTGCATGGGCAGATGCCGACCCCCGCAGGTCGCTCTACAACGATTTCCTGCTGGAGAAAACCACCTCGGGACAAACAGATCCACGACTGAAACAGACCCTGTTCTATTTTGATCCGGCTGCTCCGGGTGAGCTATCTTACGGGAAGAGCTGGGATACATGGGGACTTAACCATGGAGCGATCTTCTGGAAGAAGTATACCAATTATGGCACCCAGACCGGAGAGGATTACAACTCGGGCATCAACATCAGGGTGGTGAGACTGGCCGACATCTACCTGATGTATGCCGAGGTGCTGAACGAGCTGGGAAGAACCGCAGAATCCTATGAATACATCAACCGGGTCAGGAGCAGGAGCGGAATACCCGATCTGGAGAACTCAACGGTCTTTACCGGTATCGGGACCGATCCAGCGAAGATGCATAAGCAGATCCAGCATGAACGGCTTATGGAGATGGCAGGTGAAAACACCAGGTGGTTCGACCTCGAGCGATGGGGCATGTTTGAGAACCAGGCAGACATCAACTGGCTGGCCCAGAGAGACCAGGAGTTCTCCAATTTTGAAATAGGTACCCACAACCGTTTTCCCATCCCCTACCGTGAGATCCCGCTGGTCCCCGGACTGAATCAGAATCCCGGTTATTAATCCAAGTGTCTCAATCGCAAAGAATGAAAAAAATGAAAAAATATCTTAACATGACCACCGGAGCGCTTTTTCTGATTCTCGGCCTTATCGCCTGTAACAATGGTGATGATGAGATCCTTATATGGACCGATCCGCCTACAGATACCATTCCCACCTATACCAATCCTGTGTTCGTACCCGATTTGGCCGATCCAACTGTGGTTCGTGGCAAAGATGGCTGGTTCTATGCCTATGGCACAGAAAATACCTGGTTCGAGGGAATCCACCGGGTTACACCCATTGTCAGGTCACTGGACATGGTCAACTGGGAGTACATTGCCGATGCTTTTGAAACCAAACCCTCCTGGAAAGAGGGGGGCATATGGGCCCCGGATGTTACCTTCTACAATGAGAAGTACTATATGTTTTACAGCTATGCCACATGGGGAGATACCAATCCGGGAATCGGTCTTGCAACGGCATCCTCTCCGCTGGGACCCTTTGAGGACCATGGAAAGCTCCTCGACTCCCAATCGAGCGGTGTGGACAACAGCATCGACCCCTTTTTCTACTACGAGGGAGAGGGCCGGAACAAGAAGTTCTACCTCTTCTGGGGCAGCTTCAGGGGCATTTACGGGATTCAGCTAACCAGCGACCTCACCGGCTTTATTGGCGAAAAATTCCGCATTGGCGGGGACCAGTTCGAGGCTACGGTCATTTACAAAAAGAACGATATATACTACTTCATCGGGTCGGGTGGATTCTGTTGCGACGGCGCCAACTCAACCTACAAGCTGGTGATGGCCAGGGCCGACCAGATCACCGGACCCTACCTGGACAGGGATGGTACCGACATCGCCGTCAACGGGGTACCGGGCACCCTGATGCTCAAAGGAGACGGTATTAAGTTTGCCGGACCCGGTCACAATGCCGAGATCGTGGTGGACGACAACGGGGATGAGTGGCTGCTCTACCATGCCGTTGAGATTGAAAACCCCTATCTGCCGGGAGGGGCCACCCGCCGCCCGCTGATGCTCGATAAGATCCACTGGGATGACAGTGGCTGGCCCTACATTGAAGATGATGTACCCGGTACCTCGGCCCAGATCGGACCCTATTTTGCGCGATAATTACTTTCTGGTGGTCAGCCGCTGGTCACCACTATTTGAAACAATATTAAAGAGAGACCTTATACTACAACCAAAACAAACAAACCATGAAAAAGCTATTTACGTTGATCAGCCTGATCGCATTTGGACTGGCCGTTTCGGCACAAGAGTTTGTTCCACTGCTTATTGGTGAGGATACCATCCTCGTATGGCATGCAGGTGCCGATGTGTCTGATATTAATAATGATGGCAACCTGGATATATTGATTGCAGGAGAAGTGGGTGGGGTTTTTGCAAACGGAATCTTTCTGGGTGGAGGTGATAAAACATTCTCTCGCGCCCCGGAACCCAATGTCATTGCACCCGGTTTCCTTGCATGCATCAACCATGGTGACATCGATGCCGACGGGGATTTGGATTATATCTTCAACGGATGGGGGATTGGTGGTGTGACCATCAACGGAATTGCAATCAATGACGGATCCGGTGCCCTGAGCCTCAGCACAACACATGAGATCGGGGACATCGCACCCTCCAGCGGATTTGCGGACCTGAACAACGATGCACGGCTGGACTACTACTTCTTTGGAAACCGGCCGGAGGTTTGTGCCATCTATTTTCAGAATGCTGACGGAACCTTTACAAAAGATGTGACATCGTTTGCTTCCTACAAGTTTGTGGACCCGGAGGTGACCATTATCGATTTTAACAACGACGGTTACCTCGATATGTTTATTAACGGATGGGAAGACAACCAGGGGGGGCGCTTCAGCAAGGTCTTTATCAATGACTACTTTGGTGGTTTCAATCCTTCGGATCAGCCCAACATCATTCAGAAAGGATTCGGTACCGGAACCTGGTTTGATGTGGATGCCGACGGGAACCTTGACCTGCTTCTGAATGGAGATGGTGGAGCCAATGGTGAAGCGAGCAGCGATGTCTACAGGCTCTACAAAAACAACAATGGCACACTGGAGGAGGCCGCCACCTTCAGCGATTACCGCCAGATCAGTGTAGGGGGAGGCTCTCGTTTCGCCGACCTGGACAACGATGGCGATGCCGATATCATCTTAACCGGATGGAGTAACCCCGGTACCGAGGAACGACAGGTAACCATGGTTTTTGAATGCACCGATGCAGCCAGTTTCACCTATGTCAGGCATGGCTGGAGTGATATCATTCCGGGTGTATCTGAAAGCGAAATTGAGGTGGCCGATTTTAACAATGACCATAAGATCGATATTTTCCTGTCAGGTTTCAGCGGTGACTTCGGGAGACAGGTGGCAGGTGTATTTTTCAATGACATGGCAAATGCCAACACACTGCCCGCTGCACCTGCGAACCTGTCACAGCGCGACATGGACGGGGGGGGCGTGATGTTCTCCTGGGATGCAGGGTCCGATTCCCAGACCCCGGTGAACGGACTTACCTACAGCCTCTATCTTAAAAATCTGACTGCCGGAAAATGGCTCTTTAATCCCGGGGCCGATGTAACCGGAGATGCCAACGGAAAACGCAAAGTGACAGGCATGGGGAACCTGGACCACAGCCTGGAGTGGCCCCTTTATGAGCTGCCTGATGGTGATTATGAGTGGAGTGTCCAATCCGTTGACGGAGCGTATGAGGGAAGCCCCTTCCCCACTCCCGTTGCCTTCTCCATTGTGAATGGTGTGATTGGCGGAAACAGCATTCAGGGGAAGAGGAGTGAGCAAATGGCAAGGCTCTTTGTATCTCAGAATATGCTCAATGTACAGCTCAATGCAGCGGTTGACAATGCAACCCTCAGGGTATACACCATCGACGGACGAGAGGTACTGAAAAGGCAGATCGGGACCACCGAATTTACCACTCCGCTGGAAAACGGACTCTACCTATTCAATATCTCAAACGGGGGTAAGGTTCAGACAGGCAAAGTGGTGGTCTTTTAAGCTGTTGGAGAGGGGATTAATCTTGACTGCACCATGACGAAAAAACGAATTCCTGCTTCCGGACCGGTACTGCTCCTGGCCCTGTTGATGCTGCTTTCCTGTAACAGCACAGATAAAAATACAGGGCAATTCAGCCCACAGAACCCCCTGCCTGTGGCATTCGGCGATCCGTATGTGTTACTGGCTTCTGATGGCCGGTACTACATGTACGGGACGGGGGGCGGCGCCGTGGATGGTTTTAGTGCCTACTCGTCCGGTAACCTGAAGGATTGGAAACATGAGGGACAGGTATACCACGGAAACAGGCCGGGTTCGTGGACCCTGGCCAACTTCTGGGCACCGGAGGTCTACGAAGTGGAGGGAAAATTCTATATGTTTTTCAGTGCCGACTGGAAGCACAATCCCACCAATGAGCTGGAGAATTTCAGAATCGGGGTGGCTGTTTCGGACCATCCCACAGGACCCTTTAAGGAGTTGTCTGACGGACCCCTTTTCGACCCCGGTTACCCGGTCATCGATGCCAACCTCTGGTTTGAAAATGGCAAAGCATACCTCTACTACTCCAGGTGTTGTTACAAAAATCCCGTGGAGAGTGAGCTGGCTGACTGGGCCAGGGATATGAACCTCTTTACTGAAATTGAAGAGAGCTGGGTATATGGTATCGAGATCTCCCCCGGTTTCGATACCGTTGTCGGGAAGGCCCGCCTGCTGATTCGTCCGCCCGAATCGGACACCGGCGGACAATTCGACTGGGAGAGCCGCTCGGTCACCTCGGGTGAGGTGAACCGCCGGTGGACCGAAGGCTCTTTTCTGTTTAAAAACTCTGACACCTATTACATGATGTATTCATCCAACTTCTTCGGGGGAGCGCACTACGCGGTGGGTTACGCCACATCAGACAATCCACTGGGTCCCTTTGTGAAAGCTGAGAACAATCCGGTACTGGAGAAGAACACCGACCGGGGAGGGGTGGTCAGCGGAACGGGCCACAACAGCATCACCTGGTCCAAAGATGGAGATGAGATGTACTGTGTCTACCACGGAAGAACCACCAAAACCGGCGATGAGCGGGTGGTCTTTATTGACAGGATGTATATTGATGAAACCGGACTCCTGCAGGTGGAGGGTCCCACGGTGGCAGCACTTGAATAAAGCATAAGTAACATTTTCGTAAGAAGTCTGCAGAAAGCCACACTGCAGGCTTTTTTTGCTTACAGGAAAACCTGCTATATTTAAGATTATGAAAAAAACCCTCATTTTAATCCTCGTAGTTGCTGCCCTCTCCGGTTGCAAGAGTAAAAAAACTGAAATCCCCTCCATCGATCCGGCATTTACCAACTACATATCCGGATTTACCAGCGGGGTGATCTCCACCGGTTCAAACCTCTCCATCCGCCTGGTGGCTGATGTTCCTGAATTGCTCAGGGAGGCAGAGCCGGATGAGTCCCTGCTTGAATGCAAACCCTCCATTGAAGGAAGTTACATCTGGCTTAACAGCAGGACCCTGGAGTTCAGGCCCGATGAGATGCTCGATCCGGGCATGTTGTACCGGTGCAAGTTCCACCTTCACAAACTCATGGAGGTGCCGGATGCATTGAAAACCCTGGAGTTTCAGTTTCAGACCATCAGGCAATCCATCTATGTGGAACTTAAAGGGCTGAACAGCCTGGACGAAGAGGATCTGAAGTGGCAGCAGCTGAAAGGTGTTCTGCAAACAGCCGATTATGCCGATATGGAGGGTGTGGAGAGGTTGCTGAAAGGATCCCAGGAGGGGAAAGCGCTTCAAATCAGGTGGACCCACAACAGTGAGGGTACACTGCACGAATTTACCGTTGACAGCATCATGCGTACCAAAGAGAAGGAGCAGATAGTGCTCCGGTGGGATGGCGGGGAGATTCAGAGTGAAGACCAGGGAGAAGAGGTGGTACAGATTCCGCCGCTGGGGGACTTTAAGCTGATGAATACACTGGTCAGACAACAGCCCGATCAATACATCAGCCTCTTCTTCTCGGATCCCATCAGCAAATCCCAGGATCTGCGCGGTCTGATCTACCTGGAATCGGGAGAACAGGTTAAGCTTGAGCTCAGCGGAAGCCAGGTGAAACTCTACCCATCCCGGAGACTCCGGGGGACAAAGAAACTTGTTGTCAGCGATGCTGTGAGAAACAGCCTGGACTACAACCTGGTGGAGTCCTACAAAAGGGATATCGAATTCACCAGCATCAATCCCGATGTGGTTCTGATCGGGGACGGGGTGATCCTGCCTGGAACAGACGGACTGATCATGCCATTCAAAGCGGTCAACCTGAAGGCAGTAAATGTGAGGATCATCAAGGTTTTCGAGGATAACATCGGACAGTTTTTCCAGGAGAACCGGTACAACGGCGACAACCAGCTGAAACGGGTGGGCCGCATCATCCTGAAAAAGGAGATACCCCTTGTCCCGGATAATCCCGTCGACCTGGGGAGCTGGAACATCTTCTCACTGGATCTTTCAGAGCTGATTGAAGCCGAGCCGGGTGCCATCTACAACGTATCGATCACTTTCGACCGCTCCCAGGCGCTCCTTCCGTGTGCTGCAGGTGACCAGGAAGATGAGCTGAAGCCCTACAAGGAAGATAGGGAGGTGGAGCGGTTTAACAATCCGCCCAGCGGGAACTACTACTGGGATTATGGCTACTATGAAGATTACAACTGGAGCGAAAGGGAGGACCCCTGCACCGACTCCTACTACACCTACAAGAAGAGGAGGAACAGTGCAACCAGGAATGTGCTTGCATCCGATCTGGGGATTATCGCCAAGGGGGGAGACGGAACGGACCTTTTTGTGGCTGTTACAAGCCTCTCCAGCACAGAACCCCTGTCGGGCGTGGAGATTGAGATCTACAACTACCAGAACCGGTTGATGGAGACAAAGCAGACCAATCAGAAGGGGATGGTGAACATACCGCTTGATAACAAGCCCTACCTGCTGATCGCCAAAAACGGATCGCAACGGGGATACCTGAGGCTGGATGACGGATCTGCCCTCTCCACCAGCATGTTCGATGTGGGGGGTAACAAGAACCCAAAGGGGATCAAAGGGTACCTCTATGGCGAACGGGGGGTCTGGAGACCGGGCGATTCAATCTACATCACCTTTGTGCTGGAGGACAAAAACGAAGTCCTTCCCGCCAACCACCCCGTCAGGTTTGAACTCTACACCCCGGAGAACCAGCTCTACCTGAATAAAACC
>JBDLIQ010000080.1:0-19286 GCA_039714775.1 Bacteroidota bacterium | reverse complement strand
TAGGCGAGCCGGGTTCCGTCGGGAGAGACTGCAAGCTGCTCCCGCTCCAGCATGCCATCGCTTAACCTTGTGGTTTTACCAAAGCCGGTACCGGACTTCACCCGGGCCATATATAGCTCTTCGGCGCTGATAAAGAAGATCCAGTTACCCGAAGGATGCCACCGGATTGATGAGACCGCAGCGTTGAGGTTGGTTACCCTGGCGGGTTCTTTTTCCGTTCCGTCTGCCTGTGTGATATAGAGCTGCTGCATCCCCTCTTCACCAGCAGCGAAGGCGATCTTTGTTCCGTCATGCGATCCCCGAACGATCCCGGTCACATTCATCCCTTGGGTAAGCCTGCGGATGGTGATCTCTTCAGGCGGTTCAGGGTACTGCTCCCGGGTGCCCGGACTGGCTGAGGTGATATCAATATCCTCAGGGATATCCGCCACAAACAGGTCATGTTCGTAACCGACTCCATTTTGCGCCCTCACCTTCCCGATAAATGCCCGCATGGTTCCGGAGCTGTCCACCCAGGAGTCGCCATATGCCTTCTCAATCTCCCCGGCTTTCGATTTCCCCTTCTCTGCCGGTTTCAGGATCACCGCGAAGTAGTGGGTGTACCCCCCGGGTGTATCAGGATGGGGTTGTAAAAACCCGATGGTGCGATCGATCTCCTGAACCAGGTAGTCATCGTAGGTGAAGCCGATCCGGTCTCCATTGCGGGAGTATTCGTGCCGGTGTGTGCCTCCGCGGTGTGCACCGGGTGTGGTAATCTTGCTCTCCACATCACGCATATCCACATTCACCGGATTCCCGTTACCTGCTCCGTCCACCTCCACGGCAGTGCGGTTGCGAATTCCGTAATAGCCACGCACCTTCACCTCATCCGGATTTGGACCGTGAATAAAAATCACCCTGTTCCCGGAGGGGTGAAAGGAGGCAGCAGCCACTCCGGGTGCTGCATTCTCTCCTGTAATGGAAGGGGGTTCCCACAGCACTGTCTCCTTTCCGGTGGCGATCTCCACCTTCCCGATGGATTTGCAGTTGGCAAGGTTATCGGCGAAGACCGTTCCGCGCGTATCGTAACAGAGGAACCGCCCGTCGGGTGAGAAGTTGTCGTTGTTGTCCAGGGCGTGGTTTTTAGCTGAAAAGGTGACCTGTTTCTCGTTCACAGGCACCGCAACACGCAGATGATCCGGGCCACCAAACCTGCAACCGGTAAGCCATGTCATTGCCACTGAAAGGAGAAAAACTCCCTGTCTGATCCGCTTCATAAAACCTCTCTTTTATTCGGCCGGAACAATCGCATCCATATAGCGGCCAACCCAGTAAGGGAAGAGGTAGATGTAAGGGGGGTACTCCCTGCGTCCGGCGCTTCCGCCGTTGTTTCGGTATGCACCGTTGTGCAGGTGCATGGGGCGCTCATCGCGAGGCAACACTTCATTATACTCCTGCTCTCTGAAGTTGGGCCCCATCCGGGTGAGGTCCTTGCGGTGGCTGTTCTCCACACTCCAGGAGATCAGGTCCATGGGGAACTCCCTGAGCCACCATACCGACTCCTCCAGGTCCATTTGCGCTCCACCGGCATAGCCATATAGAAAGTTCCAGAGCGGGTTCTTTTCAGAGCGCTCGATCTCCCAGTGGCTCTTCACGGTCTCCAGGTATTGCTGTTTCAGTTCATCTGTAAAAGCATACCTGATCAGGGCTGGGATGGTGAGGAAGTACATCTCATCGTCAGAATGGTTCCATGAATCGCTCAGCAACTCTCCCTCCACGTGCCCGATCACCGAGGCAGGGCGCAGGACATTCTCCAGATAGCCGTGCTGGTCCATCAACTCGTAAGCCTTCTCTTTGTAGATCTTCTCGCCGGTAAAATGGTATGCCGTCTGCAGGAATGCCAGGATCAGGGTGGAGTTGAGGCGGCGGTCCCCCACATTGACCGGGAAGCTGTTTACATATTCGGGGTTCCACCGGCCCCACTGTGTGATCTTGCCGTTCCAGGTGACCAGGTACCAGTCGTTTTCAATGATGTGGTCCATCTCGATCTTTATCTGGTGTATGGCCCGGTCCTTCCAGGCCTGGTCGGGTACCAGCTCTGCAAAGAGGGCATATACAAAGAAGTGGCCGCACGACTCATCGCTGCTTGTGGTGGACTTCCACCTCCATCGTTCATCTTCGGTCAGGCGCCAGATCTTCTCCTCTTCGGGCATGTTGGGATCGGTGTCGCTTGACTGGTAGCTGTCAATCTCATAGGTTCTTGCCGGGAACCCGTCAATCCCGCTGATCTCTGTAAGGCGTTCCATCGCCCCGAACGCTTCGTATGCATTCTGCAGGGCATCGGCCGATCCTGTGGCCCCGTAGCGGAACAGCTCTCCCGCCAGGTACATGGAGGTCCAGAGTCCGTCGTTATCCGTATCGGTCAGAACCGCTGTTGAGAGATCGCCGGGTACCTGCAGGTTAACCTCTGAACTGAATCCGTATCGGATGTGACGGAGGCGCTGTATCTTCTGAAAGTACCGGGCCTTTTCGGCCAGTGTCATGGCTTTGAAATTGATCTTACTCAGGCCATTTTTAGTGAGCACCAGGACACCATGGTCCGGTCCGCCGCTGATGCCTATCACATGATCATCCACCAGCCAGCGCTTTGAGGCGTAGTAGTCGTACTTCCCGTCACTCCTCAGTTTGAAAGCACCCCGGGCCGATCCGAACCAGCGCTCCCCGTTCACCTGCTCAATGCAGGTAATCTCACTGCATGGAAGCTTGTTGTTCATGGGAGCAGTGACCTCATAAGTTCCGGCATCCAGGGTGATGATTCCATCTCCTGTACCAACCAGCAGCCTTTTGTTGTCCGTTATGGCCAGGGCGGTCAGATCCTCTCCGCTGTACACCTCTTTCAGCTTACGACGGTCAGGATTAAAAGCATAAATGGCACCTTCGGAAAGTGCAAGAAAGGTCCCCTCTTCTGTATCATACAACAGATCCACCGGATCAAATCCCTCTACCGGTTTTTCCCACACCTTTTTACAGTTTTCAAAATAGATCAGCTGCCCCTTTTCTGCGATCAGAAAAGAGAATTCATCCCCCATTGCAAAATGGGAGGGATGCTCCAGATGGTGCTCCACATAGAGTCTTCCCGCCCAGCCGTTACTCAGCACCGCCTGGTCGGTCAGGTAGACAAACTGATCCCTGTAGGTGTCAATCGCAATGATATGCTGGTCCGAAAGCGGACGGTAGCGCAGGTCTGGAACCAGCTCTTTCTCCCATGGATGCAGCAGCCCTGCTGTGGAGAGAACCTGGATGGTGTTGTTCCTGTCGGTTTGGACCTGCATCAGAATCTGCTCCTGAGCTTCGCCGGGGATTTCAAATTTATCTACATCATCCTGCAGGTAGGCTGTGTCTCTGTACTGTTGTGATAAAGCAGTCACAGAGATAAAAAGTCCGGTGATAATGATTTGGTATTTAACCCTCATTTTTCAATTCTTAATTGTGATTTAGTCTGAATGAATCAAAAACGCCCCCATAACTTCCGTCTCCGTTCATTTTCACAGCCTTGTAATTAAGATTTGTTCCATCAATTTCCACAACAACAAAATGATACAGGTAGTATTCGCCTCCGTCAAGATCGTCATTGTCAGTCGATGCGGGATGGTCAGGCAGATCGATCTGTTCCCACTCCTTGTATTTATGATTATCCAGGTTTGATCCGCCACCACCTGCAATGACGTATACCGCATTGTTACCGCTTCCGGTCTCCGGGTCGTAGGGCGGATGGGGCAGTCCCCGTTCGTAATCGTGGGTATGGCCGGCAAATACAATATCCACATTGTTGGCTTCGAAAATGGGTACGATCTCCTTTCGCAAGACAGGTTCCCCATCGTAATATCCACCTGACCAGCCCTCAGAGTAAGGGGGCTCGTGAAGGAAAACAAAGATCCATTCGCTCCTCTCCTGTGCGCTCTTCAGGTCGTTGACAAACCAGTTGTACTGCTGGCTCCCCGGAGTGATGCGGAAACCTTCCGGTGTTCTTACCTTATTGGGGTCCAGGAAGATGAAATGGGAGTTGCCATAGTCGAAGGAGAAGAAGTATTCGGTACTGCCTGTTGTATTCAGGGGATGATGTACCCTCTCTTCAAATGGAGGGACCAGCTTTGTCTCCCAATAGCCCCCATATTCATGGTTCCCAATGGAGATATAGGTGGGCACATCGCCACCTATATGGCGCAGGGGATAGAAATACTCATCGATCCACTCATTCTGTTGTGCACCTGTGGTTACCACATCGCCCACGTTTGCGATGAAATCGGGACTCTCATCAACCATCATCTTTATAAGGTTTTCATGTACCCTCGGAAAGCTCCGGTTATCACCATACACGATAAATTTGAAAGGAGCCTCCCTGGATCGCTTTGTATGAAATGAATAGTGCTTGCTGGAGAGGTTATCCACAACCACCTTGTAGTTATAGTCCTGGTCTTTTTCCAGGCCGGAGAGGGTAACCTCATGCATCACCGAAGGAGTGGGCTCTTCAATGAGGGTTTGGACCGGTTTTTTACCATTCCCATATAGGATCTTTCCATGGGAGGGGTAGACAGTTTCCCACATGATGGTGATCCCATCCTCTTCCACTGCCTGCAGATAGGGTGGAACCATAAATGCAGGGCTCTTTGCAAGAAGGGTTTCAAAGGTGTCGGTTTGAGTGGAGATATTCCTGAGCCTGGAATCCATATCCTGACTGGTCTCAAGAATCTGCTGAAATGAACCGGTGATCCGCTTTATCAATTCCGGATCCGGGGTGGGATGCCTTTGAAAATAGCGGTCCATTCGATCCATTCTCACCATCACAGATTTAAAAGTCTCTTCTCCGCCATATTGCTTCCTGAAATTTGCAAAGGTCTCTGCCAGGTCTCCGTAGCCCGCAGGCATTCCCACCAGGTCGGCCCTGTAAAATCTGCAGTTGTAACCGGTCGGATGTGCTTTCACCGCCACCTCAAATCTCCGGTTGGCAACAGCCGATCTCATCAAGACAATCCTTCCGCTTTGTTGAAAGGCAGTAAACATTTTTTTCCCATCCACATAGACCTCTCCAGCCGGATCCACATGGATGATCAGCATCACATCCAGCCCTTCAAGTGTCTGAGGAATGGCCACCTCCCTTTTAAACCATTTGATGGCCCCTTTCTCCCACCATTCATGATTGAGCGTCTCTCTCTCCCAGATGGATGGGTTATTGGCAAACACTTTGTCCAGGGTCAGATCGCCTGAATGGACCAGCCACTCATTCAGCTCCACAACGGGGTGGGGGGTCGCGGTTTGAACCACCTCCTGTTGCTGAGACATAAGCTGCCCGTTTACCAGGAATGACAAAAGAGCAACTGGAAGCAGTCTTACTATTTTAAACCTCATATTTTTCCCCATGACAGTTGTATTAAATTATTTGGTTTGTAAATATGCAAATTAAAACGCAAGGTTTCCCAGCAGGCCTCTTCCTGTCCAGTTGGCTTCAGCTACAGGATAGAGGCTGTGGTTAAAACCTGACCAGGCTGAATGCATGATCCCTGTAAAGAGGGAGCCGTACTGTTCCCCCACCTGGAGAATATCCACGATGTTGGCCGGTTCAAACCAGGCCACCCCTCCTGCCCGGTAGCCCCGGTCCAGGTAGAAACCGAGCTGCTTCATGGTTTGCATTTTGTCACTGTGGTAGACAGCCACATAGTTCCAGTCATGAATCAGGATATCTTTCGGTAACCCCTCAATGGCCCCTTCGGTTCCCAGCATAGGGGCATTCTGAAGATCACTGAAGAGGTCACCCCAGATACAGATATCCACTTCCGGGTCATATTTCCGGATGATCCCGTGCACCCGGTCTATCTGGTCGATCATGATCTCCCTGTTGCTCATCCCCCTGGCCAGGCACCTGCTGCAGCTGTTGATCAGACCCGCCTCGTCCTGACTGATGTGAAGGCTTTTAGGCTGCAGTTTGGTGATCACTCCTGAGATCACCTCCTCCATGATCTCCCAGCCGTGCGGATCGGAGGGACAGCTGGCAGGGTGGGGGAAGAGTGAGAAGTCCACGGCATCATAGCTCAGCAGCACTTCGGTGTTTAAGAGTGCCTCGTTCAGGATCTGAATGACCGGTTTTTCTGTGGAGACGATCTTAAAATCGGTTCCCCGTAAAAGTTCGGTTAATCTGGCGGCGCCTGCGGTTTCGGTTGACTTCGCTGACTCCCCGGTTCCGGAATCCTCTTTTGTAAAGAGATGAAGGGTGGTGCCGGGACAATCCTGGATGCGGGGCACATTCAGTTCAATGATCCCGTTACCGGGCACCGTCCAGGGCTCTTTTTCATGGTAGATACCCTCATCCAGGCATGGATCAACTATCCTGGTAATGGTGCCGGCTCCGAAGCTCTCAAAATAGGGCACCGGTTCGATAAACCTCGATTTGCAGAACTCGAATACCTCCCGGGTATTTTCCAATACCTGTTCATCTTCCAGGTTCAGGTAGTTATTGGAATAGATATAGACCACATTGTACCGCAGTCTTGCGATCTGTTCAATATATTCTCTGAATTCCGGGGTCATTTGTGAAACAGTCTGGAGGGTGCTTCGGAGCGGATATTTCGGCTTGTCTCTAATAGTTCCTGAAGGAATTCCGGTCTGCTGTTCCAGGGTCTGCAGCAGGGTGTTAAGACCATAAAAGTGACCCTGCCTTGTGGCAGCGGTGATCACAATCTGTTCAGGTTCAATCCGGAGAACGTATTTTCCTGTTTTTGCCTGGGGAAGATCTGTGTTGGCCTGCTCCAGGTGAATGGTGTTTGGCTGGCCGGGATCATTCGTGTATGCCGGTGCACTATGATACAGGGATCTCCAGACCCGCTCCAGCTCCGAAGTGATAAAATCATCTTCTTTTCCCGGATCACAGATTTTCCAGCCGGTAGTTACCGTACATTTCTCACCGGTAAGAACTTTTTCAAGGGGGGGAGGGAAGACCGCCATAAATGGATCCTTCTGTTCAATAAGGGCCTGTGCCGCGGTATGTACAAATTGTAATCCATCGAGATACCTCCGGTATCCGTAGGGGTGCTGCCACAGCTTATTGGTCTGGTCCAGCCAGCGTGTGGTCTCCATAAAACGGTTGAAATGATCGGCCATCACCGAGGGTGGTAATTCAGGCAACTCTTTATAGATCAACGCCCTGGTTTTTTCGATTACATCTCCGCCTGTGCTCAGGTAAGCATAGGAGCTGTAAGAACCTTTGTCGGTGGGGAAGGTGATTGATATGGCATACTCTTTCCCGGGAAAGTCGTCAACAGGAAGCTCCAGGCGGGTTCCCAGCGGCATGGCCATTTTGTGAATATGATCCGAATGGATGGAGCGGAATTCGAGCTCTGCACGGGGAAGTCCACGAAGCATTCCCACCACCTGTGGGTCGCCGATGGTCCCTTTGATCAACCCATCCTCCAGATAAAATTCACTGTTCATCGCCACATCGAGGTTCTCCTGCACTTTGTTCCAGGCAGTTGTTCCATCCACCGGCCGGACCATAAATCCCCATCCGCCGTATCCCTGCTCAATTTTCAGCAGCAACAGGTTTTTGCCCCTCTTCAGCTCCAGCCTCAGGTACTCATCATCCGGGCGCACAGGCCGGGGCTTATGGACATTCAGGATCATCTCACCATTGAGCCACACCTTGATCCCATCATTTGACCCTATGCCGAGGAGCTTCTCCTGTTTCCTTTCGCTTTCAATCCAGAGCGCAGCATAGCTGACCACCCCTTCATTGGGGGAGAAGAGCTTGCGCAGATCCACCTGGTCATATTCGGTGTGGTGGGATATCCAGGTGAATGTCTCACCCTGTTCGATCTCTACCGTCCCGCCGGGTCTGGGTTTAACACCCTCCTCCCCGCCAGCCGCCTCCAGGTAGTCCTTTGCAAATCCCAGGCACGCCTCATCCGTATGGAAGTAGTCGGTAACCCCTTCAGGCAGGGGATTGGGGAAGGGCCCCAGGAGCAGAAAATCGTGAAGGAATGCGCCATCCTCCAGGTCACCGGCCTGGTAAACTGCGAACTGATCCCCGGAACTGCTACATCCCGATAATCCAATGACCAGCAGGGTGAAGATTATCTCTATTAACCGATTCATCTCTTTTTGTTATGGTTTATTTCGTTTCATTCTGTTGATAGAACAGTTCAGTGGGGGCGAACTCCCGTCTTGAAAATCCGGGACCCTCCCAGCTCACCTTCAGTGTTTTCCCACCTCCACACTGGAAATATTTCACCTCAATTTCATGTAAACCAGCCTGTAGTCCAACCCCTCCCTGCTCCTCGATGGCCCCATGGTTGGCATCATTCTCAATCACCTCTTCACCATTGATATAGAGCCTGCTTCCATCGTTTGACTCCAGGTAGAAGGTGTAGATCCCCTTTTCAGACGCTTTAATGAATCCCTTGAAACGGACTCCGAAATAGCTCTCTTTCCGGGCCATGGAGAGGTTGAAATTGTCGATAGTGCCCGACTCAACGGGGGAGACCTTTTCCAGGTCGGCGGTGGTTACAAAGAACTGCTCAAAGTAGTCATATGTTAGCCCTGGGAAGAGGTTTTTCCGGGTCAGAGGTTTCATAAAACCGGTTCTGACAAAACCAGGATACACCGCCTCGCCGGAGGTCAGGCGGGGAGCAGAATCCACACCTCCTCCGTTGTCGGAAAAGGGCCTATCCTCCTTCGCTCCGCCCCACTCCTTATTGGACAGAGGTCCCATCTGAAGAGTAAGTGTGGAACCACTCATAATCTCCTTATGGGTAAGGTATGACCGCAGAAGGGGTGTTCCGTTCAGTGTGGCCGACTGGATATAGATGTTTTCCGGTCCATTGTTGACTGTTTTAACCGTAAAACTGTTTCCGTTCTCCAGTCGAATGGTGGTCCGGTCAAAGAGGGGACGGCCGATGGCGTATATATTCTGTCCGGGGGTAACAGAATAGAAACCCATGGAACTAAGAATATACCAGGCCGACATCTGCCCGCAATCCTCATTTCCTGCCAGTCCGCCTGGTCCGTCACCATAGGACTCTGTTAAGATCCGGTGGACCCTCTCCTGGGTTTTCCACGCCTCCCCGGTGTAGTTATAGAGGTAGGCCAGGTGGTGGCTCGGTTCGTTTCCGTGCTGGTACTGCCCCCTGGCAAAGAGGGTGTCGAGCCAGGCGGAGAATACCTTCTCTCCGCCCATCAGTTTGATAACACCCTCAACGTCGTGGGGCACAAAAAGATACTGGTAGGCATTTCCTTCCGAGTAGGCTGAGTTGACCAGGGGGTCAAAAGGCTCCAGCCATTTTCCGTCCAGGCGCCGGCCTCTCATAAAGTTTGTGGATGTGTCAAATACATTTTCATAAAAATGCGCCCTCTGCAGGAAGCGCTGGTAATCGCTCTCCTGCTCCAGTTCTCTGGCCATTTGTGAAATGCACCAGTCATCGTAACAGTATTCCAGTGTTTTAGAGACAGATTCCCCCTGCCTGTCACACGGCAGGTATCCAATCCTCTTATAGTACTTAAGCCCCAGCCTGTCAAGTTCGGCAGTATGCTTTACCGCTTCATAAGCCAGCTCCACATCAAAATCGCGAATTCCTTTCATGTAGGCATCTGCAATTACCGATACTGCATGGTACCCCAGCATATCATCGGTGTAGTTGCCTGCCAGCGGCCACATGGGAAGTCTGCCTCCATCTTCGTATTTGGCCAGCAGCGAGCGGATAAAGTCCAGGGTCCGTTGTTGATCAACAATGGTGAAGAGGGGGTGCAATCCCCTGAAGGTATCCCACAGGGAGAAAACGGTGTAGTTGGTGAATCCGGTTGCCCTGTGAACCTGGTGGTCTACTCCCCGGTAGAGAGAGTCCACATCCATAAACAGGGAGGGGCTGAGGAGTGCGTGATAGAGGGAGGTGTAGAATATGGTTTGCTGTTCAGGGGTTCCGCCCTGCACCTCTATTCTCCCCAACTCACTGTTCCAGGCTTCAGCAGCCTTCGTTCTGAGCTGGTCGAAATCCCAGCCGGGGATCTCTGCATTCAGGTTCTCTCTTGCCCCCTCAGTGCTTACTGCAGAAATTCCAACTTTGACAAACACCTCTTCGCCTTCGCTGGTGGAATAGTTCAGCACAGCAACGCCCTGGCTGAGGCTGTCAGCAACCTGGTCCGACAGGGTGAAGGGTTTGGAGAACCTGGCTACAAAATATACATATTGGTCCCACGCCCAGCCGTGTGACCTGCGTAACCCCTCGATCTCCCGGTCGTTCACCTGCCTCAGCCAGCTCTCTTCGGCACCATCCGGGTGGAGAAGATCGATGATGATATGTCCGCTATCGGTTTCCGGGAAGGTATATTTGTGAAATCCGCACCTTGGGGTGGCTGTCAACTCCACATCTATCTGGTAATCATCCAGTCTTACCGCATAGTACCCGGGTTCGGCAGACTCGCCGGCATGGGTGAAGGAGGAGCGGTAGCCGCCGGTAGGTGATGATGCATCCCCCGGGTTGGTTTTTACCTCACCCACTGTGGGCATGAAGAGGATATCCCTGAATTCCGGCTCACCCACTCCCGAAAGGTGGGTGTGCGAAAAACCGATGATCGATGAGTCGGGATAGTAGTAGCCACCGCAGGAGGCCTGGCCTGTAAGACGGGTATCGGGACTCAGCTGTACCATTCCGAAGGGCAGAACTGCTCCCGGGTAGGTGTGGCCGTCGCCGCCGGTGCCGGTGAATACATTGACCAGCCCGGCAGGGTCTGTTTCAGCCACCTGGCATCCCTGGAAGATCAATGCCCAGCCCAGGCCCAATACAGCGGCCACGAACAGGAAGTTGGATCTGTTCTTCATTGAACTATGTTTTAGAGGTGCCTCTTTCCGGACAGCCTGTTGGTCATCACGAACAGCAGCGCCATCAATACCAGCCCTGCTGTACTCGTTGCACCAATAATAATGGGGTCCATCCTGCACTCCAGCCAGGAAAATGTCTCTGGCAGATCCCGGAAGAAGGATCCCCATATGATGATCAGAAGACTGAAAATAACAGCGCTGATTCCCTGGGTTCGGGTAATCTTAATATTAAAAACAGCCATCAAAAAGAGTCCCAGGATACCTCCGCCAAAAATCCCGGCAATAATCCACCATACATCAAGCGCACTTTTGGCATTGATCAGCAACAGTGCAAAAGCCATCCCGGCGACTCCCCATGCCACGGTGGTCAGCCGCAGAAAGGTTACACTGCTTTTTTCGGATGCGGCCGGCCTGAAATACCTCTTGTAGTAGTCCACGAACAGCACGGTGGCTGAACAGTTCAGTGCAGAATCGATGGTGCTCATGGAGGCAGCAAGGATGGCAGCAATGATGAGTCCTTTCAGTCCCACCGGCAGCTGGGTGGCAATAAAGTGCGGGAACACCTGGTCCCCTTTTGTTATGGCCTCTCCCAATGTGTGGTCCGGACCAGAGTAGAAGGCAAACAGTGCGGTCCCAATGTAGAGGAAAAGGGCGGTCAGTGGCAGGTAAATCAGCATGGCGATCCATACCGACCGCTTTGCCTTTCTTTCATCCGGTACCGAACAGTACTTCTGTGTATAGTTCTGATCTGCCATCAGGTTCCGGATATTCTCCGAAACACCATAGATGATCATCACCCAGATGGTGCGGCTCCCCAGCGAGAAGTGCGCATCCCCCAGGCTGAATTTTCCCGCATCAAATGCATTCTGAATCAGAAAATCGGGGCTTGCAAATACCTCTCTGGTCAGCATGACCCCGATGAAGATGATCCCGCCCACCATAATCACCGACTGCATCACATCGGTCCAGATAACCGCCTCCATGCCACCCATCAGGGTGTATATAATGGTAATAATGCCGATTACAATGATCAGAGCGCGGATATCGACCGCGATAAATGAGCTGAGAAGAAGCGAAGAGAGATAGAGGATCACTGCAGTGCGGCCAATCATGAAGAGAACAAAGGAGAGGGAGGCGTAGATGCTTGCCCACCTGCCTATCTTCTCTTCAAGGTATCCGTAAACCGAGATGATGTTCTTCTGACGGTAGTATGGAACCACGTATTTAGTAACAAACCAGGCAACAGGCAGTGCTGAAAGTGCAAAGATGAGCGGATGCCAGTTGGAGTCAAAAGCCTTTCCTGGAACAGCGATGTATGAGATGCTGCTGGTGTAGGCACTCATTACGGCCAGTCCTGCGGCCCAGGCGGGAATACCGCGGCCTGCCACCATAAACTGTTCCGAGGTCTTGGTCTTCCTGTAGAAGTAGATACCCATCCCCACAAGGATGAGTCCGTAAACTGCGAGGATCGAGGTATCAATGGTCCCAAGCTGAAAAGACATACTATTTTATCGAATTTATCTGCTCAATCTGTTTCTCAATCTCTCTCCGCTCATAAGCCCCGAATCGTTGCAGAGGTGGTGCCATGTAGTCGTTGCAGATGCCCATGACTGAAAGGCCACATTTGGTTCCCTTTACAAATCTGGAACTGTGCCTGCCTACACTGTAGATGGTTTCATAGAGCACCATCACCTTCCTGTGCAGCCTGGCTATAGTCTCCAGATCCTTTGCTATCGAAGCATTGTAGAGCGACACAAACAATTCGGGGAGGAGGTTTGCTCCGCCTGCTATGGCCCCGTGTCCGCCATTCATGACCACCTCCGGCAGGAATATCTCTGTCCCCGCAATAATCGCAAATTCCGGGGAATCCCTGAAGGTTTCCATAAGCGAGTATAAATATAGCATATCCCCCGAACTGTCCTTTATACCAACAGCACCCTGTTTCTTTATCCTTTTCACTACATCGGCCGAGAGGTGTATCTTGGTATGGCTGGGCATGTTGTAAATAAGGAACGGAAGGGGCAATTCGGGAGCCAGGGCCTCATAATAGTCAGCTACTTCCGCATCTCCCAGGGGGAAATAGTAAGGCGGCGCGACAACCACGGCATCGGCACCAGCCTCCTTTGCGTAGTGCGCAAGATCAATCGATCCGGAGAATGAGGTGTCGGTGATTCCAACCAGCACTGGAATTCTGTTGTTGACCTGTTCACAGGTTCTCTCTATTAACTCCTTCCTGAGTTCATAACTGAGTGAAGGAGCCTCGCCATTGGTTCCCAGGATAAAGATCCCATGGACCCCGCCAGAGACAAGGTGATCAATAAGCCGTTCCAGGCCGGGAACGTCAAGCTCACAGTAGCTGTTTAACGGAGTAACCATGGGGGGGATAATTCCCTTCAGGGGGAGGTCCATAATCTGATAGTTTTAGAAGCATAAAGATAGCTGCCCGCAACACCCCGGTCTTCTGCTTTTTTAGTAAATTAGCATTATATTTTAACTACTTTTGTACTGAATGGGGTATTTTATGCGTTAAAGGTTAAAATTCTTAAGATGGAGTATGTTTTTGAAAAGATCCAGGTTCCCCAGAAGCACTCATTTATTTCGAGAGAGATTCAACTGGCAGAGCGTCTCCCCAGGATCCATTCACACAAGAACTTTGAGTTAAACTATATTGTCTCGGGTGCGGGAAGAAGAATTGTGGGTGATCATATCTCCAGTTTTGAGAAGAATGACCTGGTGTTGCTGGGGCCTGAAATCCCACACTCCTGGGAGATTCTTGAAAGCAGGGAGGATGCTTCGCCATCCTGCATTACAACGCACTTTTATGAGAACATCATCAGCTCCGATTTCTTTAATATTCCGGAACTACAAGAGGTGGAGGAGCTATTGAAGCGGGCCAACAGGGGAATTTCGTTTAAAGGTGCGAAGATTAAGAAGATCAGGGCGAAACTGGAACGGCTGGTTAAGCTTGATGGGCTGGCAAGCTATATTGAACTGCTCAATGTGTTCCATGATCTGCTCCGTGTTGAGGAGGTTGAATACCTGGCAAGCGCCACAGACCTGCCTGCAAAGTTCACCAAGGATCTGGACCGGATCAACAGCGTTTATGAATATGTTTTCCTGAACATCGAAGAGGGGATCAGGCTTGAGAATGTTGCAGGCCTGTTGCACATGGCACCCGGCTCCTTTTGCAGGTATTTTAAGAAAAAGACAAACAGGACCTTTACACAATATGTAAAGGGAGTCCGCATCGGTATTGCAGCAAAGATGCTAGTGGAGACCGATAAATCAATTACCCAGATCTGTTATGAGTCGGGATACAACAACCTGGCAAACTTTAACCACTACTTCAAAAGCCTGATGAATAAAACACCCTCTGAATACAGAAAGACTTTCAGGTGAGGGTCTGTCACGTCAGGAGGTTCAGGCAGGCTCATTGTGGATCAGGCGGTCGAAGTCGGCTTCACTGAGGTTTGCACCGGTCAGTTTTGAATCCTCACATCTAAGGGTCCTGGAGGGGAATCTTTTAATCAGGTTGTAGTTGTGTGTGGCCATCATTACAGCCCTTCCGCTCTCTGAAATATCCCACAGAATCTGCATGATCTCTTCCGATGTGGCCGGGTCCAGGTTGCCGGTTGGCTCGTCTGCCAGGATGATCTCCGGATCATTCAGCAGGGCACGGGCTATCACCACCCGCTGTTGCTCTCCGCCCGATATCTGGTGAGGCATCTTATACCCTTTGTAGCCCAGGTTCACCTTCTCCAGAACCTCTGCGATCCGGTCACTGATCTCCCCGCTGTTCTTCCATCCTGTGGCCTTTAGCACGAACTCCAGGTTGCTCTCCACGGTCCTGTCAGTCAGGAGTTTAAAATCCTGAAAAACGATTCCGAGTTTTCTTCTCAGGTAAGGGATCTCCTTACGCCTGATCCTCTCCAGCTGGAAGTCTGAAACGGTTCCCGTTCCCTCCAGAAGCGGGATCTCAGCATTGAGTGTTTTGATCAGACTGGTCTTCCCGCTGCCTACCCGGCCTATGACATATACGAATTCACCCTTAGCAACAGAGAGGTTTACATCAGCGAGCACGATGTGATCATCAACACCGATCACCGCGTTTTCCAAAGAAATGATCTTGTTCTGGGCCATGGAATTTGCAATTTCCGTCAAAAATAAGAATTAACCTGATCTTTTCACTGAATATATCAGGTTATGAATATATCAGGCATTAATCATACTAAAATTAACATCTTGCTGTTAATTAAAAAGAGATAGATCTAAAAGAGCCGCCAGGAATATTTCTAACTTTATCAAGATAATCCAACCCATATGGTCCGATTTTATAAGTTGCTGTTTACCCTTCTGATCATTGCTCTTCCTCTGTCAATATGGAGCCAGAAGAATCCTGTATATGAATATGGTGACAACACCTACATGAGGGGGCTTCAACTGTACGAGAGAGAGAAATACGGTGCTGCCCGGGAGGTGTTTGACCGTTTTATAGCTGCAAACCCGGGGTCCAGATCAGAGATCCTCTCCGAGGCCCACTTTTACCGGGCCATGTCTGCTGTGGAGTTACGGAACAACGATTCAGAACACCTGGTACATACTTTCATATCAATCTATCCTGAAAGTCCGTACGTGAATGAAGCTGCTTTCAGGCTGGCCGATTACTTTTATGACAAGAGCAGTTGGCCCAGGTGCATCTCCTGGTATAACAGGGTGGATCGCTCAAAACTGAATTCCCGGGATTTCTCCGAATACCATTTTAAAAAGGGATATGCCTTCTACAAAAGGAGAGATTATGAGTCGGCCAGGGTCGAATTCTATGAGATTCTCGAAATGGAATCCTCCTTCCAGGCACCAGCCACTTACTACTATTCTCATATACACTATGAGGACAGAAATTATGAAACTGCTTTAAAGGGTTTCCGGGAGATCGATAACGATCCCCTGTTTGCAGAGATTGCTCCCTACTATATCTCCCAGATCCTCTACATGCAGAAGAAATATGATGAGGTGATCGAATATGCTCCTGGTTTGATGGACTCTGTCTCGGAACGGCGGATTGGTGAGATTGCAAAGATCATTGGTGAATCATATTTCATGCTGAAGAATTACAAAGAGGCCATTCCCTACCTTGAGACTTACCAGACCCACGCCCGCAGCTACTCAGTACATGACCGTTACCAGCTGGCTTTTGCATACTACAATAACAAGGAGTATGAGCGTGCCCTGGTCCTGTTTGAACAGATCAGTTACCGGAAAACAGAGATTGCCCAGAGTGCACTCTATCACCTGGCGGACTGCAACCTGAAGCTGGATCATAAAATCAAAGCACGGGTGGCGTTTTCGCAGGCAGCACATATGGATTTTGACCCCAAAATTCAGCAGGACGCCCTCTTTAACTTTGCGAAACTAACCTTCGAGCTCTCCATGAATCCTTTTGGTGAGGCGATCAGGGCGTTTGAGCACTACATTCGAACCTATCCGGCGGCTGATAACACTGATGAAGCATACAATTACCTGGTCATGGCCTACATGGGAACCAGGAATTACAGCATGGCCATGGCCTCGCTGGAGAAGATTAAGTTAAGGGACGAAAGCATTGACAGGGCACACCAGAAAGTTGCTTTCTACCGCGGGCTTGAGCTCTATAAGAACCTGAGGTTTGATGAAGCCGTAGATGCACTTGAGGTCTCCCTGGAGTATGCAATCCATGATCCGGTCATCGCCTCCAGAACCTATTTCTGGCTCGGTGAAGCTGCCTATCGCACAGGTGATAAACGCACGGCCGGGATCTATTTCAACCAGTTCCTGAAGGATGGACAATCCCATCTGCAGGAGGAGTATGCCATGTGTCACTACAGCATGGGTTATCTCCATTTCGATGATAAAGACTACAATGCATCCCTGGATTGGTTCAGGAAGTACCTGGAGATGGAGTCAGGAAAGAGCTCTGCCAACATTGCAGACGCCTGCAACCGGATGGCCGATTGCTACTTTATGCAAAAAAACTATGCCCGGGCCATCGAATATTATGACCGCTCTATTGAATCGGGCAGGGCGGATGTGGATTATGCCATGTTCCAGAAAGCGTTTACGCTGGGACTGCTGGACAGGACCCTGGAAAAGGTGGAGGTGCTTAACCAGTTGATCAGCCAGCAACCCCAATCCGGTTTTGTGGATGATGCAATGTTCGAGATTGCCAGGAGCTATGTGGTGCTGGGCAGGGAGGATGAAGCGCTCTCTTACTATGAACGGGTGGTAAATGAACACGCCAATTCCAGTTATGCCAATAAAGCCCTGAACCAGCTTGGACTGATCCATTATAACGGGGGTGATTATGACCAGGCACTTGTCTATTACGAAGAGGTTGCAGTAAGCTATCCGGGCACGCCCGAGGCGGATAATGCACTCACCAGTATTAAGAACATCTATGTACGGAAGGATAATGTAGACGGTTACCTGGCGTTTGTAAAGGGCATCGGACAGGATATTACCATGCGTGAGCAGGATTCGCTCTCCTATACTGCAGCTGAAATTGTCTATATGCAGAATGATTGTGAGAAGACCGTACGTGCATTCAAGGATTACCTGGATGCCTTTCCCCATGGCAGATTCCTTCTCAATGCGCATTTCTACAAAGGAGATTGCCAGCTGAAGCTGAATCAGAATGAGGAGGCGCTTGAATCATTGGACTACATCATTGCCCAGCCTTACAACATGTTTACAGAACCTGCCCTGGAGGCAGCATCGAAAATCAATTACAGAACGAAGAATTGGCACAGGGCAGCTGATAATTACCGGGCCATGATCAGGTTGGCGGAACAGAAACAGAACATATTTGATGCCCACGTTGGACTGATGCGCTGCTATTTTGAGTTGGGTGAGTATACCAATACAATCGATGCGGCCAGGCAGGTTGTACAACTGGATAAGGTGCAGGAGGAGTATATCCGGGAGGCCAATTTTAAGATTGCCAAATCGTTTCATGAGCTTAATGAGATCGATTTTGCCATGGATTTCTATAAAAAAGTGGCATACGAGGTGAATAGCGAAGAGGGGGCAGAGTCCAAGTACCGCATGATCGAGATCATGTATGAACAGGATGAAAAGGAGAATGCTGAGAAGGAGATCTTTGAGTTCATCGACATGAGCACCCCCCACCAGTACTGGATAGGGATGTCCTTTCTTACACTTTCAGATATATACGCTGCAAAGGGCGATGCATTTTCAGCCATCAATGCCCTTCAAAGCCTGATCGACTATTATACCATTCCGGATGACGGGATCATTGCCAATGCAAAGCAACGAAAGGCCGCACTGGCAGAGGAGGCGGAGAGTGACATTGCTCCCGGGAGTGAAACGGTTCAATAGGGATAATTATGAAAAAAAGAAAAATGAAGAGGTTCAGCATACCATCAAAATTTATACTGGTTCTCCTTGTGGTTTCCATGTTTTCCCTTTCCCTTCTCGGACAGCAGAGTGAGGTAAGGGTGGTTAAACCCTATTCTCCCACCCTTTCGGGTGCTGAAAAGATCCAGTTGCTTCCTGCCCTTGAAGAGAAAGTTGAGTTGGAAACACCGGAGTTTACTTACACCCTCCATCCGAAACGTTATGACAGCAAATACAGGGTGGAACCGATCAAATCGGCAAGGATGGTGAAGATGCCTTTGAAAAAGCTCTACAAAAGTGAGCTCACCCTGGGTATCGGTAACTACCTGACCCCCCTGGCCGAGTTGAATATCAACCAGCTCAGATCCAGGAAAGGCACCTTTGGTGTGAGGCTGAAGCACCACTCCATGAATGGAAACCTGAAATTGAATGAAACCCTGAAAGTTCCTGCCGGTTTCAATGAGAACAAGGGAAAAGTGTACGGGAGCAGGTTTTTCAGCAATTCGGTGTTTGACTACTATGTGGGGGCCGGCTACAACAGCTATCTCCACTACGGGGTGGATACCACAGAGCTTATAGGCGATCTTGAGAGGGACAGTATCAAACACCCCTATTTCGTTGCCGAGGGTGGGATCGGTCTCCACTCCATGCATGCCGATTCGTTTCATCTGAACTGGGATGCAGCCCTCGATTATTACTACTTCACCCACCGGTTTAACGAGGTTGAACATGGGGCCACACTTCATCTTGGGTTTGACAAAAAGCTAAGGACCCTTGATATAGAAGGTGAAGCAGGAGCTGCGTTCTATGGCCATTATCCCACCTGGGACAATGTCATTGGAAACCATACCATGGTGTGGCTGAACCCACGCGTAGCCAAAACCTCTTCCGAGTGGAGGTTCACTGCCGGATTCAATACATACCTCTCATTTGCCAGCAACGACCTCACTGGTGATATACAGCCTCTTCATTTCTATCCAAGGGCAACTTTTGAGTTTAATGTGGTGAGGGAGATCATTGTCCCCTACTTTAGTGTGGATGGATACCTTGAGTCCAA
>JBDLIQ010000079.1:0-19542 GCA_039714775.1 Bacteroidota bacterium | reverse complement strand
ATTATTAGTGAATGGTGAGGGTGAATGGTGAGGGTGAATGGTGATTATAAATTGATATGAACAGAGCAATAGGTATATTTTTTGGGTTGATGATGGTTTCTGCTTTGTGGGGACAGGGTCCTTACAAGGATGAGATGCGGTCTGCTTTTGTGACATCAGTTTTTAACATAGACTGGCCAAAAGCTGAGCATCGCAACAAGCCAGCCGAGCAGCAGGCAGACCTGATCCGTTTGTTGGATCAGTTCAGGGAGATGAACATGAATACCATCTTCCTGCAGGTTCGTCCTGAATGTGATGCCCTCTACCAATCATCCCTGGAACCATGGTCCCGGTACCTCACCTTCGGCCAGGGCAACGATCCTGGTTACGATCCGCTCCAGTTTGCCCTGGATGAGGCACATAAACGGGGCATCGAGGTGCATGCCTGGCTCAATCCTTACCGGATCAATGTCTCTACCAACGACGGAGGGAGCTATTACCATGAGACCAATGTGTATGTGGAGAACCCCGGTTGGGCCATCGAGTATGCTGACGGCAAGAAGATCCTGAATCCCGGAATGCCCGAGGTGATGAGCTACATCGGGTCGGTCGTAAGGGATCTTCTGACCCATTACATGGTGGATGGTATTCATTTCGATGATTACTTCTACTCATACGGCGGCACGCCCACCCCGTTGGATGCGGACGAGTATGCTGCTTATGGCAACGGGATGGAGCTGGGGGACTGGCGAAGAGACAATGTGAATCGCATGATCGACACGGTCTACAGTGTGATCCAGGAGGAGAATCCATCGGTCAGGTTCGGAGTCAGCCCATTTGGAATTTACAGGGATGGCGTCCCTTCAGGGATTTACGGCCTGGATGCATACAGCGTAATCTATTGCGATCCACTGGCGTGGCTGAGGGATGGAACGGTGGATTATCTGACTCCCCAAACCTACTGGCCCACAGGTGGGCACCAGGACTTCGAAACACTGACTAACTGGTGGTCAGACTCTGTTGCACACTACGGTCGCCATCTATACATAGCCCATGGGATATACAAAATGGAAATCAATTCCGCCCATAAGGGCAGTGCCATAGCAGAGGGGTCGCTGCACGAATTGAAAGGTTACCTGGAGATGAATCTCTCGGTCCTGGAACGGGAGCACCTGAAAGGCACAGGTGATCCTGTGGCAGAATGGAACCTGGATCAGTTGGGTCTTCAGATCGATATCTTGCGCTCAAATCACCATAAGAATGCGCTTGGAAGTGTCTACTTTAGCACTAAATATTTTGACATAGTAGTGGGATTGAAGGAGTACCTGAAGGAGAACAGATACATCTATCCCACGTTGCTCCCTGAGATGAACTGGAAAGCGGATGACACGCCGGCAACACCGCAAAATTTAAGGATTGAAGCCATTGGGGATATCTACTACCTTCTTTGGGACCATACGCTCGCCGGCAATCAACGGTTTGCTGTATATGCCTCTGACGGGGAGACCGATCCCGGCACCATTGTGGCCGACCCCTCCTTTTTACTGGGCTCGGTTTTCGAAAACCAGTTCCCCCTTTCTGACCAAACCCTTTCACAGGATAGCAGGTTGGTAGTTACAACCATTTCAGCAACCGGCAGGGAGAGCGTACCGTCTAATGCCTTCCCAATGATTGCCGGTATGCCACGGGCCAACCTTCTGTCGCCTGCAGAGGGAGCAACCATTGGAACCGATGGTCAGCTAACGTGGGGGTCGGATCTCACTACGCCGCAATACCAGTTTGAAATTGCAACCACTGCCTCCTTCAGCAACATCATCCATACATCAGCATGGAGCACCGAAGAGGTGGTCTCCATAAGCTCCCTTGGACTTGATGGTGAAAACACATATTTCTGGAGGGTTCATGCAAAAGAGGGCATAACCGGTCCCTATTTCGAGACCCGCTCCTTCAACACCGGCTATCCGGCTATTCCGGAGATCACATCGCCCGTCACCCCTGAAATAAATGTCCTTATCACGCCCACCATCCGGTGGAACACCTCTGCAGCCACCTCAGATGTAACGATCCAGATCTCTGAAAACGACACATTTGATCCGCTCTATACGGAAGAGACACTGCCGGCAGCTCCCGGAGAGGGAGTTCTCTCTGCCGAGCTTGTAAAGAGTAGATGGTATTTCATGCGGATCCGGGGCAGCAATGGATTTGGCACCAGCCAATTCAGCGACTATGTCACCTTCCAGACCGCAGGGGGAGAGGTCCCTGTAGCAGAACTGGTTGTCCCGGCAGACCAGGCCACTGTGGCCACATTCGATTATTTACAATGGAGTGCCCCCGCTGCTGAGGGAACTGTCACCTATCAACTGGAGGTCGCTCTTACAGATGACTTCTCCGAGGTTTTTTACCAGTCAGGTTGGATCGGTGATGAGCAGATCCAGGTTTCTGAAATGGAACTGGAGGGAATCCTCGGCCACTACTGGAGGGTCAGGGGAAAAAATGAACATGGCACTGGTAGTTATACAGACTCCCGTTTTTTTACAACGGGTTATCCCACCAGTCCGAAACTCACTGCCCCACCGCATCTCTCCGACGGGGTGAGTTCACAACCGGTGGTGGCCTGGGAGGCTGATGCCGATACGGACTCCATTTTTGTGGAGTTTTCAGAGGAGTTCGATTTTAGTAGTGTATACTACAGCGAAACCATGGATGTCTCCTCCGGGTCCGCTCAGATCGCCGGCTCGCTCAGGGGATTCACCTGGTACTATTGTCACGGCATTGCCATGAACGAATATGGCGGCAGCCCGCCAAGTTCACCTCGTTATTTTGAGACAGGAGAGGGAACAGCTATTGAATCTGATGAATTTACACTGGAGCCCCTGAAGGTCTGGCCCTCCCCTCTTGCCAGCGGAACACTGCAGATCAGCTACCTTGCGAAGGACAACAAACCAATCACCCTGAAGGTGATCGGATCTCTGGGGCAGGAGGTAGTGAAACGTGTTGTACATCCCCAGACAGGCTCAATGCAAGTTGAGATAACCCTTGAACACAGGCTTTTCCATACTCCTGGCATTTACCATATCATCCTGAGTAGTCATGATCATCTGGCAGCCCGCTCGGTCATTGTATACTAAAAAACTATAAGCAAATGATACTTATTGCAGACAGCGGATCAACTAAAACGGACTGGAGGATGGTTAATGAAAACCAGGTCCACACCTACTCTACCCTTGGAATCAATCCATACCATAGCAGTGCTGAAGAGATTGCAGCTGAGCTGGACAAACTGGAGATTAAGGGAAGCGAAACAACCATTTCATCCATCTGCTTTTATGGATCGGGTGTAGCTACAGTGGCCATGAAGGAGGTGATTCGCAACGCCCTGGAAAACCGGTTCGGTGAGAAGGCGGAGATCCTGGTTGAGGATGATCTGACGGGCGTTGCCAGGGCACTTTTTCAAGATGGAGATGGTATCGCCTGCATCCTTGGCACCGGCTCTAACTCCGGGCTCTTCCTCAGTGGTAATGTCTCTGATAAAGTACCTGCCCTCGGTTTCTCACTTGGTGATGAAGGGAGCGGTACCGATATTGGGAAACGGCTGGTTAATGCGCTGCATAAAAGGGAGCTGGATGATGACCTGAGGAAGGCTATTATCAATGAAGAGGGACTCTCGATGGACCAGATCCTTGAGAATGTATATAAGAAGTCCCATGCCAACCGGTACCTTGCTTCCCTGACGCGGATTGCAGCCAAGTACATTAATCATCCTGAGATTGAGAAGATTGTGGCAGAGGCCTTCTCAGATTTTATCGATAAAAACATCTCTAAATACAGCGGTTACAGAGAGCATCAAATCGGGTTTGCGGGCTCTGTAGCCTTCTATTTTAAAGATGTGCTGAAGAGAGTTATGCAGCAAAAAGGATTGAAATGCACACAGGTCGTGCAATCTCCTATTGAGGGACTGGTTACTTATCACAAACAGATACGAAAAGGTCTCCCCGGGCAGCCTGACTCCATGACTGAATCATCCTCCAGGTACAATGACCTTGAGAAGATGTCTGTTAATGAACTGCTTTCAAATATTAACAGGGAGGATGCCACTGTTCATGAGGCAGTTCACCACATCATTCCCCAGATCGAGCAACTGGTAGAGAAAATTATTCCAAAGATCATGAAAGGCGGCAGGCTTTTTTATGTGGGAGCCGGAACCAGTGGAAGGCTTGGGGTACTGGATGCCTCTGAGATCCCACCCACATACGGGGTTCCCTATGACATTGTGATCGGGCTTATCGCCGGAGGGGACAAAGCCATTCGTGTGGCTGTGGAATCGGCCGAAGATGATATCAACGGGGCCTGGCGTGATATGGAACAATTTAAGCCTGGCAAACACGACACGGTGGTGGGGATTGCCGCATCGGGAAGGACACCTTACGTAATCGGTGCCGTTCAGGACGCCTCCAAAGAGGGCATGCTGACCAGCTGCATCACCTGCAATCCGGATACAAAACTGGCAAAGGCGGTGGACATTCCCCTGGAGGCGCTTGTGGGACCCGAATTTGTCACAGGCAGCACCCGCATGAAGGCCGGTACTGCCCAGAAGCTGATTCTCAACATGATCACAACATCAACCATGATCAAACTGGGAAGGGTCAAAGGCAACAAAATGGTGGATATGCAGCTGACTAACAAGAAGCTGGTGGACCGGGGCTCGAGAATGATCAGTGAGGAGCTGGGGCTGGACAAGGAGGAGTCACGCCGCCTGCTGCTGCTTCATGGTTCGGTCAGGGAGGTGTTGAACAATTACGTTGGCAAGTAACTATTCCCGGGAAAATCCTATCTTCTCCCAATAGACCTGGCATACAAAAGGGCCGTGGTCCTGTAAAGCATGTGCCCGAGCTTTGTAAAGGGCAGGTAGATGATCACAAACCAGACAGCCACCAGGTGAAAGAAATAGAGGTGGTATGCAATGGACCAGTTCCCGAAACGGGCCATCTCCACCAGGGTGCCTGAAAGGGTAAGCAGCGCGATTGATGCCAGGAGCAGCCAGTCTGCATAGCTGCTCTTCCCAAACACCTCCCTGTTTGTTAACCTCTGAAAGACCATGATCCCCAACCCTGCATAGATCATCAATGAGGCCAGGTTGCCGGCAATCTTAAAGGGATTGGTCAGAGGAAGCGGGTATTGATGGGTAAGGGAGGCCCAGATGGCATAGAGGGTGACCAGCAGCAGCAGTCCGAAACCAAAAAATACCAGCATATGAGCCACTTTTCTCACTTGCTGAGATCCACACCCCGAGAAACTGGTATGAGAGAAGATCTCGCCCAACACCCTGAAAACCGGAATCCTTCCGGATTGACCTTCAGGCGGGGGAGTCAGTTTTTTCATCTCCTTCCAAAATGTACCTATGCCTCTAAAGGCCATGAAGTAAAAGAGAAAGGTGATCGCAGTGAAAGTTGAATTGAGCCACATGTGAGGAAAAAATGCTGAGTAATCGACAGCCCCCCCAGGAATCCTAAAAGTGCCGGCCAGGTTGAGGATGAGAATGATCACCACAGACGGAATGGCAATGGCCACTGGCAGCAGGGCCGGTTCAGTGACCAGTTTTCCGAGGAAATGTGGACGGATATAGTGCCCGTAGGTCTTCTGTCTGATGGCAGCAATCACATCGGCCGGCTTTACATCCCTGGGGCATGAGGTGCTGCAGTCGCCACACTGGTGGCACAACCAGATATCCACATTCCCGATCAGCTTCTCTTTCAGTCCCCAGCCGGCCCAGATCATCTCCTTACGGGGAAAGGGCCGTTCGGCAGGAGCCAGCGAGCAGACGGCCGAACAGGTTCCGCACTGCATGCACTGGTTCAGAGGAGCACCGCTTAACGCTCCCAACTCCCTCTTGAACTCAATATTTGGTTTAATAATATTCATGGTGACTGGTGATTGGTGAGGGTGACTGGTGAGGGTGACTGGTGAGGGTGACTGGTGAGGGTGACTGGTGAGGGTGATTGGTGAGGGTGACTGGTGAGGGTGATTTGTGACATGTGATTGGTGATTGGTGATTCGTGATTGGTGATGAGTTACATATCTTTAAATGGGTTTGGGCCAATTAATTCCAGCTCCTCCACATATTCGTTGATGATCTCACTGATGCCATGGTGGTCGTTGATCTCCACAAAGCGGGTCCGGATACGCTCCGGTTCAAGCATCATCGTCTCCAGTGTCTCCTGCAGATTCTCCCCACGCTGTTCGGTAAGCTCGCTTCCATGAATAAAATGGCATTGATAATCATCCCCGGGCTTACAACCGATCTGAAGGATCCCGTCATACCCGTGCGACAATGCATCTGAGATCCACACCTTGTTGATGGAGCCCAGGCACCTGACCGGGATGATCCTTACAAATGGACTGATTTTCAGGCGATGTACTCCTGCTGCATCGAGTGCCGGATAGGCATCATTCTCGCATACAAACAGAAGCACCCTTGGCTTCTCTTCAAATTCGTCAGGAATCTCTACCGCTTTGATCATGGCCGAAACGCTGTTGATGGAGAAATCCGAAAACCCGATCACACGCTCGGGACAGGAACCCACACAGATCCCGCACCTGCGGCAGCGGGCGGGGTTGGGCAGGGGGGTCCCCTTTTCGGTCTCATCATAACTCCCGAATGGACACTCCTCGGTACACCGTTTGCAATCGGTGCAACGCTCCATATAGAGTTCCGGAAAAGTGAGGTCACCCGACCTGGGGTGGACGGCCTCTCCCCGCTTCACGCTCTCAATGCACTGCACCGCCTTCATCATTGCTCCTGCACCATCCTCCACACTGGACTCCAGGTCCATGGGGGCCCTTACCGTTCCTGCTGCATAGATCCCGGTCCGCCGTGTCTCATACGGAAAACAGATAAAGTGCGAATCAGAAAAGTCATACTCAATCCCCGGCAGTCCCTCACCCAGACGGTATTGCAGGTGCAGATCGGAGGTTCCCGACGGTGTCATCCCTGTGGCCAGCACCACCATATCCGATTCGAGGGTCACCTCCCCATCCAGCAGGCTGTCGACCACCGTAGTGCGAACCAAACCATTCTCTGATGTTACCGAAGCAACACTGCCCCTGGTAAGGAATATGGCATCATCCTCCTGGACCCGCTTGTAAAACTCCTCCTGGAATCCTGTAGTGCGAATGTCCCGGTAGACAATATAGACCTCTGCGTTGGGATTCTTCTCCCGAACGTAGAGTGCCTGTTTCAGGGAGGCGGTGCAGCAATAAGATGAGCAATAAGGCAGGTGGTTCTCATCCCTGGATCCTGCACAATGGATAAACAGCACCCGGTCGGGAATGGACCCGTCAGCCACATGGTGTTCAAACTCTTCGAGGGTCTTCACCCCCGACGCCCCGTATCCCAGGTGACCCAGCCTGTTTGCATCGTACGGTTTCCATCCGGTGGAGACCACCATTGAGCCTACCTTCAGAGTGCTCTTCTCTGCATTGTCAAGAACCACAGTGAAATCTCCAGGCTCACCTGAAATGGTTGCGATGGTGCTGTTCAGGTAAACTTTTACCCCGGAGTGGTTGTTGACCTGCCCTGCAAGCGATTTAACATCCGGTTCTTTTAGTTTATCAGGATCTCCCAGTTGGGGAACCATTTTATGGATCCTGGCAGCATAACCGCCCAGCAGATCTCCCTTTTCAACCAGGTGTACCCTGTATCCTGCAGCCACTCCCTCCATCGCCGCATGCAACCCGGCAGTGCCTCCTCCGATCACCAGCACCTCCGAACTCAGGGTTTCCGGCAGATAGGGTTTGTTATCAGTGATGGATGCCAGTTTTGCAAGCGCCATACGCACCTGATCCTCGGCACACATCCTGGTATCTTCATCGCCGTGTTCCATCACCCAGGCCACCTGGTCCCGCAGGTTCACGCGCTCCACATAGGCTCCATCCAACCGGAACTGTTCATTTTTTAACCTGGGTGAACAGGCGGCAATGGCCACCCTGCCCACCCGGTGTTCATCAAGCAGTGCATGGAGGTCAGAGAGACCTGCCCCGGAGCAGAGCGAGGAGTGGCTCATGCAAACAAGGCCATTGTTCTCCTCTTCTGCCATCTGCACAATCCGCTCCAGATCAACCGCTTTGCCAATGCTGCAACCACTGCACACGGCCAGTGCCATATGTCCGCCCTTCCTATCCTTCATCTTTATGCATTGTTTTAATGGCTGCAGATGTGGCATCCTTCACTGAAGAGGAGACATCCATGGGTCGTTTGCAGGTAGCAGCCGGGTAGATTCCGCTTACCTGTTTGCTGTCGCAGAAGCCATACTCATTGGTGGAGAGCAGAGGGAGTTGCGGGTTGGGTACAATACCGGTGGCCAGAACCACCATGTCAAACGGTTCAATTCGCCTCTTTCCAGCCATGATATCTTCCACCTCCAAAAGAAGTCCCCCATCTTCTCCCCTGTTGATCCGTCCCACCTTTCCTTTTGTAAAGGTGATTGGTGAGGGGTGAGGGGTGAGGGGTGAGGGTGAGGGGTGAGGGGTGGTTTTATTCTCTGCCTGTTTTAAAAGCTTTTCATTTCGCCCGGTTAACCTGAGGTCGATATAAAACAGCTCTGTGGTTACCCCTGGCATGGATTCTGACAGGGTGAGTGCATGTTTAACCGATGCCGGGCAGCAGACCGCCGAACAGTATGGAAGGTGGTTTATGTCCCTGGAGCCGGCACACTGTACAAAGGCAATATTTCCCGGCTCCTTCCCGTCCGAAGGTCTGGTGAGTTTTTTGTTCTCCCTGGTGCATGCAGCCAGCATCTTCTCAAACTCAAGGTTGGTCACCACATCGGGTTCTTCCGTATAGCGGTAGTTTTCAAGCTTTTCAGCTGCATATGGTTGCCATCCTGTAGCCACAATAATCCGGTGTGCCTGAATTTCGATGGTGGTTGACCTTGCATCCAGTTCAATTGCATCATACTGGCAAACCTCAAGGCACTTTCCGCACGATGTTCCGGAACATACCTCAGGGTCTATGGTATATCTCATCGGAAATGCGAGTCCCCCGTTAATATAAGCAGCCTTTTGGGCCACCCCGCTGCCCGGTTCCAATGGCCGCTCTTCGGGGCAGACCTCTGCACATTTTCCACAAGCTGTACACCTGTCATTGATCATTTGAGGCTGAAGAGCAACCTTCGCCCGAAAATCGCCTTCTCTCCCGGTAATCTCTTTTACTTCAGCTCCAGTGTGGGTGGTGATCCGTCTGTTGGAGCGAATCCTTCCGTAATTGATCTCCAATCCACAGGCCGGAGGACAGAGTTTTGGAAAGTAGTTGTTGAAGCTGGAGACATTGCCGCCCAGATAAGGCTCTCTCTCCACCAACACCACCTTCCTGCCAGCTTCTGCAAGCTCAACTGCAGCTGTGATACCGCTGATTCCTCCTCCAATTATTAGTGACTGGTGAGGGGTGACTCGTGACTGGTGAGGGGTGAGGGGTGAGGGGTGACTAGCCATCTATTTCGCGTTTAATCATGGTCCACTCCCCTGTTTCGGGGTCCCATTTGCAGTTGGCAAACGCCTCCCACTCGGCTTTGATTGTCGGGTGATCGGTTCTGAAATAGTAACCGGGCCAGCGGGTCTCCTCCCTGAAGAGTACGGTCCGTATGTGCGATTCGGCCTGCCACATCCGGTGTACATTTTCCCAGCAACGCATCAGTTCGTTCAGATCACCCGCCGCCAGCTTTTCAGAATCCTCCTTCATGAACTGCAGGTACTCCAGCCCTTTGGTTAGTAACGCGTCCGATGTCCTGAATCCGACAGATGCACCCCCGGCATATTCATCCATGATCTTCTGCAGGCGGAACATGAACATTTTGGGTTTAATGAAATTTGGATTGACATCCTCATCGTTGGTGTAGGCGCGGTGCTCCTCAAATGTTTTCAGAGGCTGCAAGACCTTCTCCTTCAGCGCTGCAATCTGCTCCTCACTGATGGAAACCTCCCCGGGATGATCCATGCAAAATGCAATGGCCGCCTTTCCGGCAATCCGGCCCTCGGTAAAGGAGCCGGATGAGAACTTGTGGGATGAGGCACCTGAAGCATCACCTGCAGCAAACAGCCCTTTTATGGTGGTCATGTTGTCATAACCCCAGAAGTGCTCTCCCGGCGCCAGGTCCTCGGGTCCACTGATCCACGCTCCGGAAGCTCCCGAATGTGAACTGATGAAATAGGGTTCACAGGCTGAGATCTCTGACGGGGTCTCTTCGGGCATGATGTTGTGGGATGCCCAATTCAGGGCCTGGCTCACAGTCATGTCGAGAAAATCTTCCCACGCCTCCGATTCAAGCTCTTTCATTTTCCGTTTCGCCTCCTTCTCATCTGGAATCTGTGCCACCAGCTCCCTGATGGCTTCATCGGTCCGCATGTATATGGGACCATTGCCCTCCTCCAGCTCCAGCAACATCAGGTAGTTCCTCAGGTTGGCCGGGGTAGGTTTCGCAGTCCCGTAAGGCCCCCATTTCTCCAGTTCCGAAGCACGGGTCTCCATGTAGTCTTCCCCTTTCGCATTGGTAGCTTTCGATTTAAAGAGCAAAAACCACGCCCCCACCGGTCCGTAAGAGTCCTTAAAGCGTACCGGTACAAAGCGTACCTCCTGGCAGGTCATCTCCGCTCCTGCCTTCAACGTAAAATAGGTGCTTGCACCACTGTTGAAGGGCGGGTACCACGACCTTCCCAGCCCCTCTCCCACCGAACGGGGACGAAAAATATGCACTGCACCGCCCATGGAATCGAGTACAGCCTTTGCCTTGAAAAGATAGAATTTATTCTCGCGCACACTGAATCCGACGGCCCCCACACAGCGGTCTTCAAACATTACCGGCTCGGTGATGAAAATACGTTCATAATAGGTGCCGTTCTCTCCCAACTCTTTCAGGGCGTTCTTGGCAGCTTCTGAAACGATGTTCTTGTATGACTCACCGTGGATCATGATCTGCCAGCGCCCCTCGTTTACATACTTTCCGTCATCGTCCTTCCAGATGGGCAGACCCCACTTCTCGAAGAGGTGCACAGATGAATCCACATGGCGGGCAATGTTGGCCACCAGATCCTTTCGGGCAATGCCCATCAGGTCATTCTTCACATAACTTACATAATCGTCGACCGTATTATTACCATGCTTCAGTCCCAGGTACAAATTGATGGCCGATAGTCCCATGGCCACAGCTCCGCTGCGCTCCATGGCCGCTTTATCAACCACCGTTACACGCTGGTTATTCTTTTTTGCCCAGTGGGCTGCTTCGAATGCTGCACCACATGCAGCCATCCCTCCGCCCAGAATGAGCAGGTCGGTCTCTACAACAACCGTCTCAAAACTATCTACGTTCATCGCAATGTTTTATGTAAGTGAATCGGGTTCGGTTCTAAGGCCTGGTCCTTTCAGATCATCCGACTCTGTGGAGAATCCGGCATCGGGCTGAATGGTCCCTTCAGGGGTGGTCCGGATAGGAAACTTGAACCGCTTTACCTTTTTATTCCTGAAGCGGACCGCCCACATGATGGAGTCGGTACTCCTTAGCGGCTGCACCACACCGCCCAGTGGCATAAAATCGGCATATCCCCTGACCTCAATAGCCTGGGTTGGACATATCTTTACGCAGCTGTAGCACTCCCAGCACATGTCCACAGCCCGGTTGTAGGCTTTATTCTTCTCCTTATCGAGAAGCATCAGGTCGTTGGGACAGATATACTGGCAGGCCGTGCGATCCTGTGCTTTGCAGCCATCGCACTTCTCTGTAATAACAAAACTCGGCATATATTAGTCAGTTAGTTAGCAAGTTATCAGGCTACCCGACTGGTTGACAGGTGGGCTAGCGTTAGTGTAGTAACAAACATAACAAATAATCCGGGGAGTCCCGGCCGTTCAGCGCAGTGTGGGGATATTTAGAATTAATTTAATCATCAGAGAAGTGCTTCAGCATTTCGCGGTAGGAGGAGAACACCCTGGCCCGGGAGACAAATCCCAGGTATTTTCCGTTCTGCAGGACCGGGATGTTATAACGGCCGCTTTCAGAGAACTTTCTGGCCACCTCTTCCATCTGGTCGGCGGTCTCGATGGTCCATTCAGGTGTGATCATCAGGTCTGTAATCTTTGTGGAGTCATACATCTCCTGGTTGAACATGATGTGCCGGATGTCGTCCAGCTTCACAATGCCCTCCAGGTTGTTCCTCTCATCCAGCACCGGGTAGATGTTCCTGTGCGATTTGGTGATCACCTGAACCAGCTCTCTTAAGGTATCGCCGGATCGGACCGGTATGAAGTCGGTTTCAATCAGCTCGGTCACCTTCATCATCAACAGGATGTTCCGGTCTTTGTGGTGGGTCATCAGCTCTCCCCGTTTGGCCAGCTGGACTGTGTAGACAGAATTATTCACAAAGTACCTGGTGGTTCCGTAAGAGATGGTGGAGGCCAGCATCAGTGGAAAAAAGAGTTCATATCCACCGGTAATTTCCGCAATGAGAAAGATGGCAGTCAGTGGGGCGTGGATCACCCCGGCAATCATGCCCGCCATTCCCACCAGAGCCATGTTGCTTACCGACACATCGACCCCCAGCTGGTTCATGAGCAGTCCGAACAGCAGACCCATATTTGCCCCCATGAATAGCGTAGGCGCAAAAACCCCTCCAATCCCCCCCGCTGCAAATGTCAGGGTGGTAGCGATCACCTTGATACCGATCAGCAGCAGGATATAGATTGCCACCAGCAGGAAGGTATCCTGCCAGCCCTCCAGGAAAGAGTCCTCGAAGATATGGGTATAATGGCCCATCAGGTTCTGGTTCACAATCTCATACCCCTCACCATAGAGAGAGGGAAAGAAAAAGATGATAATTCCCAGCAATCCCCCGGCCACAAAAAGTTTTCGCCAGATATTGTCAAATTTTTCAAAAATACCGGATATATAGATGTAGATCTTTGTGAAATATACCGACAACAATCCGGTCAGTACACCCAGGATCAGGTAGAAGTGAATCTGTCCCATCTGAAATGCTTCAGAAACCTGGAAAGGATAGAGGACGTTCTGACCGAGAAACAGGTAGGAGGTGGAAGCTGCGGTGGCTGATGCAATAAGGAGCGGGATTACAGCCCACATGGTCAGATCCAGCATGATCACTTCAAGTGCGAATACGATGCCTGCAATGGGAGCTTTAAAAATCGCTGACATGGCCCCCGCACTTGCACAGGAGATCAACAGGGTGACCTCCTTATAATTAAGTTTGAAAAGCCTTCCAAGATTGGCCCCTACAGCCCCGCCGGTTGCCACAGTGGGCCCCTCCAGTCCGACCGACCCGCCGAAACCTACCGTAAGCGCACTGGTGATGATGCTTGAAAAAAGGTTGTGGGAGCGAATAATCCCGTTGTTCTTTGATATGGCAAAAAGCACGCTTGGGATCCCATGCCTCACAGGGCGCTTGTTGATATACTTGATATAGACCACTGCAAGGGTGATCCCCACGATGGGAAGAATGAAGATATAGTACCTGCTGTACTCCCCCTGGAAACCATTTTCCAGTGCTTCCCGTATAAAATGGACCAGGTTCTTGATAATCACTGCAGCCAACCCCACGCTCAGGCCCACAAAAACAGCCATCAGGTAGAGGAAGCGGCGACCTGTCAAGTACCTGATTCTAAAATCAGTAAGGCGAGATGAAAAAGATTTCTGAGACATGGAATGGTAAAATTAGCATTTTCCGGTCAGTGTAAAAGGTTTCGCTGAAAATTTAGATGTACTATACTTTATGTCCTGATTAATTAATAAGTTTATTGTGAATTTATCCGGGCATAGATGAAGCATGGTAATAATATGCAGAGCCCGGCGTTATTAATCAAATGATTGGCAGCTCAAAATACAGGAGGATTTTTGTGGCCCTCGCGGTGGTGCTTTCCATGCTGTTTTTCCCGGGTATCTCCCGGGCACCGCAGGATATTCCTGATAAACCGGACATGATCAGGGTGACAGTGGAGCATGCCGATAACGGGGTGCTGATCCAGTGGGAGGCCAGCACAGACAGTGACATCAGCTCTTATTTACTCTATAAAATGAGTAATGGGACAGGTGTATTGATCGATTCCGTACCGGTAGGCACCCTGCAGTATAAACACATGACCAGCGGACTGGAAAACCTGGCCTATACGGTAACAGCCGCTGACAGCCTGGGAAATGAGAGCCTGCTGGAGGAGAATGAGCACAGGGCCGTAGCCCTCTCCCTGGAATACGATCCCTGTGAACCTGCCAACACACTGAACTGGACCGGTTATGTTGGATGGGAAGGTCAGATATCGGGCTACCGGATCTACGGCGGAATCGCGGAACAAGAACCACATCTGCTAAAATTCGTCAATGCCCAAACCAGATCCTACCACCACAGGGAGGTAAGCTTTGACAGTACATACACCTACTACATTGAGACGGTGCATACCTCGGGAATGATCTCCCACTCGCCAAAGGAATCGATCACCTCAAGTTTTCCAAATGCACCTGAATTCCTGCGGATGGATTATGTATCTGTACTGGACCGGTCCACTGTGGAGCTACAATTCACGACCGATCTGGAGGGTCCGGTAAACAGTTTCAGGATTATGAAGAGAAGCAATCCAGATTCTCCTTTTTCCGAGGTTGAGACCGTGGTGAATTTAAGTCAGTCCACATGGAAAATCCAGGACATGTTTCCCACCACATCGGTAAGTAACGAGTATGTTGTTCAGGCCATTCACCAACCTGAAGGGTGCAGTGCCCCCATGGTGGTCTCAGAATCCAATCCCGGCACCAGTATTCTGCTTGAGAGCACACTTGACGGCCATCTGGCCAGTCTGGTATGGACCCCCTATAAGGCCTATGTCAACGGTCTGTCGGGATACATCATCCAGCGTAAAAGTGGTGACGGGGAGTTTATTGATGTTCAAACGGTAGGAGCTGAAACTACCAGCTGGCATGAGACCATTGAGTCGGTGATCAACGGATTTCAACCAGGTCAGCTGCAGTATAAAGTGATCGCGGTAAGCAACCAGGGAGAGGGGAGCGATTCGGGTTTCAGCATCTCCAATACGGCTTCTGTGGAGGTTGAGAGCCACCTGAGGGTTCCCACCGCCTTCACACCCGGAAGCGGCGACATGAATGATGAGTTTAAACCCATCATTGACTTCGCCCCCAGGAAGTATCTCCTGATCGTTTTTGACCGGGGCGGCAGAAAGCTGTTTGAAACCACCGATCCGGGCAGGGGCTGGAACGGTACATTCAGGGGTGGCGATTATGTCATGGAAGGTGTCTACGTGTACTACATCCAATACACCGATTACACCGGCTTGTTCCGCACTCTTTCAGGGAATGTGACGGCAATCTACCCCTGATTTTTCAAAAAAGAGCCCACCCATCAACGGACTTTCTCAGGAATCACTAATTTTGTAGATGATGGAGGAGATGGTAGCTACCGATGATCAGAAGATCAATGAACTTCTTGAACAGCTTATCAAGAACTGCTCCCATTGCAAAACTGCAAAGGATGAGAAGCTGGTCAGGAAAGCCTTTAAGATGGCCAACGAGGCCCATAAAGGCATGCGCCGGAAATCGGGCGACCCTTATATTATCCATCCCCTTGAGACGGCTGTAATTGTAAGTGATGAGATCGGTCTGGGTGTAACCAGTACAGTGTGTGCCATCCTTCATGATGTGGTTGAGGATACCGACCTGACCATTGAAGATATTGAGAATGCTTTCGGGAAAAAGATCGCATCGATCATCGACGGACTCACCAAAATCTCCGGGGTATTTGACAAGGAGACCAACTCCCTCCAGGCAGAGAATTTCCGGAAAATGCTCCTCACCCTCTCCGATGACGTGCGGGTGATCTTCGTAAAACTGGCTGACAGGCTGCATAACATGCGAACACTGGACTCGCTGCCCCGTCACAAGCAGATCAAAATTGCCGGTGAAACCATCTACCTCTATGCACCCCTGGCTCACCGTCTCGGTCTCTATACGGTGAAGACCGAACTGGAGGACCTCAGCCTGAAATACCGCTACCCTGAGGTCTATAATGAGATTGCTGAAAAGATCAAACTCACCGAAGAGAGGCGCTGCCACCTTATCAACCATTTCTCGCTGCCGATTATGGATGCGCTGGATCAGAACAAGTTTGATTTCAACATCTCGGGACGACCAAAATCGATCTATTCCATCTGGCAGAAGATGCACCAGAAGAATGTAACCTTCGAAGAGATCTATGACCTTTTTGCCATCCGTATCGTTTTCGACCCCCTGCCCGACATCCCTGAAAAAACGCAGTGCTGGAACATCTACTCGGTCATCACCGACATCTATCCTCCAAAACCTGAACGGATCCGGGACTGGGTTTCCACTCCAAAAGCCAATGGCTATGAGGCTCTCCACACCACTGTGATGGGACCCAACGGAAAATGGATGGAGGTGCAGATCAGGTCACGCCGGATGAATGATGTTGCCGAAAGAGGTTTTGCGGCACACTGGAAGTATAAAGACAAAGATGCTGCTGAATCTGAACTGGATAAGTGGATCAAACGGATCAGGGAGACCCTTGAATCGCCTTCCGACAACGCAATGGAGTTCCTGAACGATTTCAAGCTTAACCTCTTCTCTTCCGAGATCATGGTATTCACTCCAAAGGGACACATCATTACACTGCCAAAGGATACAACAGCCCTTGATTTCGCCTACGACATTCATACCGAGATCGGGAACAAAGCCATCGGGGCCAAAGTAAATCACAGGCTTGTTCCGCTAAGCCACGTCCTGAGCAGTGGCGACCAGGTGGAGATCATCACTTCAGATGTGCAGAAACCAACCCTGGAGTGGTACCAGTTCGTGACAACGGTGAAAGCCAAAACATGCATTAAGAATGCCCTGAAAGCTGAAACCAAAAACAGAACGGAGGTGGGAAAGCAGATGCTGACCGACCGGTTGAAGGAGCTGAACCTCACCCCCAGCTCCAGGATTCTCAAAAAACTGGTTCCTGCCTTCGACTCCACCCACAAGGATGAACTCTATTCCAAGATCGGAAGTGGAATGATCAGCCTGGAGGATCTTCAGGTTGTACTGAGCAAGAATACACAGAACAAAGTGGTAAGGGTGTGGGATCTCACCCTTGGAAGAGGGAATAAGAAGCCGGAGAAAAAGGAGGAGTATGACTCCAAAGGAACATTGATCCTGCGTGAAACCATGGAGGATGAAGAGCGATCGTATGACCTGGCCAAATGCTGCAACCCCATCCCGGGTGATGAGGTGGTGGCTGTCAGGCAGGATAACAGGTCCCTTTTAGTGCACAGGACCGATTGCAGTACTGCCGTCAAAATCATGTCAAGCCGTGGCGATAAACTGGTGGCTGCCAAATGGACTCAGCACAAGGTGGTCTCCTACCTGGCCAGAATTCAGCTCAGGGGATGGGACCGGTTCGGGGTTTACAACACAATAACCAATACCATTACCCAGGAGCTTAATATCAGCATGCGTACCATAAACCTTCACGGGCATGATGGGATATTCAACGGCACCATCGATCTGTATGTTCACAACACCAGCGACCTGAACAACCTGATCCTGAACCTCATGAAACTGAAAGGGGTAGATTCGGTTCACAGGGTTGAAGCAATAGCGTAATTTTCAAGTCTTATCTGTTCTAAATAAAAATTATTATTATATCTTAGCAAGGTAACTTTACCTTGACAAAGCATGGTCCAAGATGAAACCAAAGAGACTGTAAAACAGATTTTTACAGATTACCTGGAACGAAAAGGACATCGAAAAACACCCGAACGTTACGCAATCCTGGATGAGATATACTCACGGGACGGACACTTCGACATTGAGTCCCTCTATATCTTCATGAAGAACAAGAATTACAGGGTAAGCCGGGCCACACTCTACAATACAATCGAGTTGTTACTGGATTGTAGCCTTGTAGTGAAACACCAGTTCGGAAAGAACATTGCGCAGTTCGAAAAGGCATACCACTGTATGCAGCACGATCACCTGATCGATATGGATTCGGGCAACGTCATCGAATTCTGCGATCCGAGGATAGAAGAGATCATCAAAACGGCCTGCGAACTGAACAACTTCTACCCCAGCCATCACTCCCTCTACATTTATGGAAGAAACAGGAAAGATGGACAGGGAGAGAAATAATTAATTAAACTCACTAATTTATAACGAATGAAAGTTGATGTTCTTTTAGGTCTCCAGTGGGGAGACGAAGGAAAAGGTAAAGTGGTTGATGTGCTGACACCCAGATACGATGTTATTGCCCGTTTCCAGGGTGGACCAAATGCAGGTCATACCCTCGAGTTTAACAATCACAAACACATCCTTCACAACATCCCGTCAGGTATTTTCAGGGAGGACAAACTGAACATGATCACCAATGGTGTGGTACTGGACCCTATCGTTTTTAAAAAGGAGATCGAGGCCATAGAAGCACTGGGTATCGACCTGACCAAAAACCTCTTGATCTCTCGAAAGGCTCACCTGATCATTCCAACTCACAGGATCCTCGATGCTGCATCTGAGGCTGCGAAGGGAAAATCAAAGATCGGATCCACCCTGAAGGGAATTGGTCCGACCTACATGGATAAAACCGGTCGGAACGGACTCAGGGTAGGTGACCTTGAACTGGACTTCGAAAAGAGATACGAGGCCCTGAAAAACAAGCATAAAGCACTTCTAAAGCTTTATGACTATGAATATGACCTTGCTGAGGAAAAGGAGTTTTTCAAAGGGATCGAGTTGATTCGGAAATTTAAAAGGGTTGATACCGAATACGAAATAAACAGATCCCTGGAAGAGGGAAAATCGATCCTGGCTGAAGGTGCACAGGGAACCCTGCTGGACATCGATTTTGGATCCTACCCCTACGTAACCTCATCAAACACCATTTGTGCCGGGGCCTGTACAGGAATGGGCATTGCTCCCTCCACCATCGGGGAGGTATACGGAATCTTCAAAGCCTATTGTACCCGGGTGGGCAGCGGACCCTTTCCTTCTGAACTGCTGGATGACGAAGGCGAGAAGCTAAGAGCGATAGGAAAAGAGTTCGGAGCCACTACCGGCAGGCCCAGGAGGTGCGGATGGCTCGACCTTGTGGCACTAAAATACAGCCTGATGCTCAACGGGGTCACACAGCTGATTATGACCAAGACTGATGTACTGGACACCTTCGATACCATCAGGGTAGCCACGGCCTACTCCATCGATGGAGAGTTAACTGATCAGCTTCCCTACAACCTTGATGCAGAGGTGAAGCCGATCTTCACCGAACTGGCGGGCTGGGAAACAGACCTGACCGGGGTCCGTTCCAAAGATCAGTTCCCCAGAGCACTCAACGACTATATCCAGTTCCTTGAAAAGGAGCTTCAGATTCCCATCAAATACATCTCGGTGGGGCCCGACCGTGAGCAGATTATAGAGATGTGATTGGTGAGGGTGACTGGTGAGGGTGATTGGTGAGGGTGACTGGTGAGGGTGATTGGTGAGGGTGATTGGTGAGGGTGACTGGTGAGGGTGACTG
>JBDLIQ010000078.1:0-19625 GCA_039714775.1 Bacteroidota bacterium | reverse complement strand
TCGATGTGTTCGAACGGGACCTGGATGGTATGTTCGTAGTGCAGTCCGAGCTCCTGGATCGATTCGTCGCCCTCCTCGAAGTACCATTTGATCTGTACATCCTTTCCTGCATCGTGGTTGATCTTCATGATCCTGAGCACCTCCAGCATATATTTTGAGGATCCGCTGTTGATGTACTCCAGCTTGATGCTCATCACTGTTTTTTCGGCAGGTGAGAGGAAATAGCCGTTGACCCATTCGATCAAACGCTCGAAGAATTCGCCCGGATCTTCCGGGATCGACCTTCCCTCCATGGAGAGTTCACCCGTATCCCCGATAAATTCTATCTCGGGTGAATTGAATTTCTTCTTTAAACAGAGATTTTCCATTTCAATCCTATAGTTTACTCATGCCTTAACGCCAGAATGGGATCGAGTCTTGAGGCTTTCACTGCCGGGAAATAACCCGAGATAATTCCAACCCCAAAACACAAACCTATGCCTAGCAGGATCCATTTCCAGGGAATAATGAAACTGGAACCTATTGCTAAAGATACACCATTTCCTATGACTATTCCTAACAAAATTCCCACAACTGCTCCAAGCTGGCCAATCACAATGGCCTCATAGAGGAACTGTCGCTTGATCATCAGGGACTTTGCTCCCAGTGCTTTCCGGGTACCAATCTCCTTGGTTCGCTCGGTAACAGAAACAAGCATGATGTTCATCAATCCGATCACTGCACCCATCAGGGTGATCAGACCGATGGCGGTGGCTGCCATGGTCACAAATTTCAGGTTTTCAATCAGCATTTGTGCAAGCTGATCACTCTGGGTAATATTAAAATCAGTCTCATCCCTGGCTTCGAGCCGCCTGACCAGCCTGAACAGACCCTCTGCCTCGGACACTGAAACATCCAGCATGGAAGGTGATTCGGGCATCACACTGATGGAATACCTCATCTGCGGTCTTGAAAAATACTGCCTCACATTGGTGTATGGGATCAGGCAGACCCTGTCGGTTCCCATCTCGCCTGACTGTCCCCGGGGTTTCAGCACACCCACAACCCTGTACCGGCCATTTCCCACGGAGATAAACCGGTTCAGGGGGTCCATACTTTCAAATACCTGCCGCGCCACATCACTTCCAATCAGAATGAGGCTCGCATTGCTTTCAATCTCACTCGCAGAGAAGTTTCTCCCTTTTTCGACCTCATAACCGGCCGTAAAGATGTAGTCCTCATCTACACCGATCACCGAGGTATTGGGGTTGGATTTATAGGACCGGTATTTCACCACAGCAGACCCCGAGGCCCTTGTCCACACCGATACCCTGGCCGGTAGTTTAAACCGCTCCTTAAACTCCTCTGCCTGCCTGAATGTAATAAAATCATGGTTCTTCCTCCGGTAGGACTGGTTACCGATCTGTACCCGCATACTCCGCGATTCAATGGTGAAGGTATTGGCACCCATCAGGCTGAATGATTCGGTAAGGCTGTTTTTTATTGAATCGATGGCCGTCAGAATCCCCACCAGGGCCATGATCCCGAATGCAATAATAAAAATGGTCAGTATGGTCCGTAGCAGATTTGTCCTGATAGCCTTCAGGGCAATGCGGACATTTTCTATGAACATCGATCTTTTCACCAATTGACCATTCGATTACAATGATTAAAAATAAGAAAAACTGATATCTTTGCAACCACAAAATTATCTTTGCAGTTCACATTAAAAGCTCATTAAATGGCATTCGACTTCCAAATGATTCAGGAGACCTACCGGGCATTTCCGGAGAGGATCAACGCAGCAAGAGAAATACTCTCCCGTCCCCTTACCCTTACCGAGAAGATCCTCTACGGACATCTTTTTGACGAGGCGGCTATACGCGCCTTCTCCAGGGGTGAAGAGTATGTCGATTTCAGGCCAGACCGGGTAGCCATGCAGGATGCCACTGCACAGATGGCCCTGCTGCAATTTATGCAGGCCGGAAAAGCCAGGGTGGCAGTCCCTTCAACGGTCCATTGCGATCACCTGATCCAGGCAAAGGAGGGGGCCCGGGAAGATCTGAAAACAGCCACACATACCAACCAGGAGGTGTACGATTTCCTGGGGAGTGTATCCAATAAATACGGGATAGGTTACTGGAAGCCGGGAGCCGGGATCATCCACCAGGTGATCCTTGAGAACTATGCATTCCCGGGCGGCATGATGATCGGGACCGACTCCCATACGGTAAACGCAGGCGGACTGGGCATGGTGGCCATAGGTGTTGGCGGTGCCGATGCGGTTGATGTAATGGCCGGAATGGCCTGGGAGCTGAAATTCCCCAAACTGATCGGGGTGAAACTCACCGGGAAACTCAGTGGATGGACATCGGCCAAGGATGTAATTCTGAAGGTAGCCGGAATACTCACCGTCAAAGGGGGAACCGGAAAAATCGTGGAGTATTTTGGAGAGGGGGCCCGGTCCATCTCATGTACCGGAAAAGGCACCATCTGTAACATGGGTGCTGAGATTGGCGCCACAACCTCCCTGTTCGGATATGATGGTAAAATGCGTGATTACCTTTCGGGGACAGGAAGGGCCGATGTGGCAGCCGAGGCAGACAAAGTGGCGGAGCACCTTACCGGTGATGCAGAGGTCTATGCAAACCCCGAAGCATATTTTGATGAGGTGATTGAGATTGACCTCTCCTCACTTGAACCCCATATCAATGGTCCGTTCACTCCCGACGCAGCCTGGCCCATCTCAGAGTTTGCAAAGGCGGTAAAGGAGAACGGCTATCCCCAAAAAATGGAGGTGGGACTCATCGGGTCATGTACCAACTCCTCCTATGAAGACATTACACGTGCGGCATCGGTGGCAAAACAGGCCGGTGAGAAGAGGCTAAAGGTTCAGGCCGGATACACCGTCACACCGGGATCCGAACTGGTACGGTATACCATTGAAAGGGACGGCCTGATCAGCACCTTTGAAGAGATCGGAGGAGTTGTGCTTGCCAATGCCTGTGGCCCCTGCATTGGTCAATGGGCCAGGCATGGTGCCGAGAAGCAGGAGAAGAACTCGATTATCACCTCCTTCAACAGAAACTTTGCCAAGAGGGCCGATGGCAATCCCAACACTTATGCCTTTGTAGCATCCCCGGAAATAGTAACTGCCATGGCCATTGCAGGCGATATGACTTTCAACCCCCTGACCGACACACTGGTCAATGAGGCGGGAGAGTCTGTAAAACTTGACGAACCCCGGGGACTGGAGCTTCCGGTAGATGGATTTGCTGTGGAAGACAATGGTTACCAGGCACCTGCAGAGAATGGCACTGGTATCGAGGTGCAGGTGAACCCGGAATCGGAACGGCTACAGATCCTCACACCCTTTACTCCCTGGGATGGCAAAGAGCTGGAGGGATTGAAACTTCTGATCAAGGCAAAAGGTAAATGCACCACCGACCACATCTCCATGGCCGGACCATGGCTGAAGTTCAGGGGTCACCTGGACAACATCTCCAACAACATGCTTATCGGAGCTGTCAATGCAGCCAACGACAACACAAACAGTGTGCTGAACCAGCTCTCAGGTACCTACCAACCGGTTCCCGATACGGCAAGAGCCTATAAGGCGGCAGGTATTGGCTCCGTTGTGGTGGGAGATGAGAACTACGGGGAGGGATCATCAAGGGAACATGCAGCCATGGAGCCCAGGCACCTGGGTGTAAGAGTGGTACTTGTAAAATCCTTTGCCCGCATCCATGAGACCAACCTGAAGAAGCAGGGAATGCTGGGACTCACCTTCAGCGACAGATCTGACTATGACCTGGTCAGGGAGGATGACTCAATCGATGTTTTGGGACTTGCCACACTTGCTCCGGGCAAACCTTTGGAAATCAAGCTTAATCATGCTGACGGCACGGCACATTCGTTCAAAGTCAACCACACCCTGAATGAAAACCAGATTGGGTGGTTTAAAGCAGGGTCGGCCCTGAACCTGATCAAGCAGGAAAACCAGCCACAGGGTGCATAACAGGGAACAGTTCATAAACACATTCACCCTGCTGGGCAAATTTCTCAGGCAATTCCCGGCACGGACATTAAATGATGCTCCTGAACTGGCTGCGTTGAACAATGCCTTTTATGAGCCTCTCCAATCGACGCTTGACCGGGAGCACCTGGAAAATCCATGGTTCACAACCCAGTGGCTGGACCAGGCTATTCTGGGTATCGCACAAATGTTGGAAGAGGATGTGATGCAGAGGTGGCTTGGGGCCTACAATCTCACCCCCCCATCTCCCGGAAAGGAGAAAACCGTGGGACTGGTCCTGGCCGGAAATATTCCGCTGGTCGGATTCCACGACATGCTCTGTGTACTGGCATCGGGACACCGGATCCTGGCAAAACCATCTTCAAAAGATGAAAGGCTGGTCAGGAAGATGGCAGAGGTCATCATAGCCATAGATCCGGAAATGGGAGAGCGGATCACCTTTAAAGATGAGCAGCTTTCGGGGATGGATGCTGTTATCGCCACAGGGAGCGACAACAGTGCCCGCTATTTCGAATACTATTTCAGGGATATCCCCCACATCATCCGGAAAAACCGCAACGGGGTAGCTCTGCTGACAGGTGATGAATCGGAGGATGATCTGGAGGGGATCGGCCGGGATATCTTTACCTATTTCGGACTGGGTTGCCGCAATGTGACCAAAATCTATGTTCCGGATGGTTATGATCTGAAGGTGTTCATGGGAGTGATGGACCGGTTCCACCACCTGGGTCAGCACCACAAATATGCCAACAATGTGGAGTACTACCGCTCCATCTACCTGATGAATCTGCAGGAGTTCCTGGACAACGGGGTGCTGCTTCTCAAGGAGGATAGCTCCATCGCCAGTCCGGTAGGAGTTGTTTTTTATGAAAGATATTCAGAACTTGCTGCATTAGAGCAGCAGTTGAAGGCAGCTGAAGAGGAGATCCAGTGTACGGTAACCATTGCTTCGGGGATCACAGGTGGCCTACCGCCCGGAACCACACAGCAGCCGATGCCCTGGGATTATGCAGACGGCGTAGATACCATCAGCTTCCTGACAAAATTGAGATGAGATGATCCTTCTTTTTAGAATAATAAGCGATGAAGATCCGGAGTTTCTCCGCGACCTGGTGATTGATAGCTCAGATTCCTTCCTCGATTTTCATCAAACCCTCCAGGAGAATCTCGGATATGACGCCTCCCAGCTCGCCTCCTTTTTCATCACAAATGAGATGTGGGAAAAGCAACAGGAGATCACCCTGATCGATATGATGGAGGAGCCCGGTGTGGAGGCCCTCACCATGGGTGAGGTCACCATGGATACCTATCTCTCGGAGATAAACCAGCGGATGATCTACGTATTTGACTTCTTCTCGGAGAGGGTATTTTTCATGGAGCTCATTGAGAAATCCGATCAGACTTCGTCCAGGAAGACCCCTTTTATCGGGGATAGCAGGGGAGATGCCCCTCCCCAGCTGGCGCTGGACCTGCTCACAGGGGAGACGGACCCGGACCTCCCGGAAAAGGATCCGCTTGATATGGATCTGCTTGATGAGACGGATGACCTCCGGATCGATGACCTGGACCCTGACCTTCTCAGCTCCGGAAACCCCGAGGACCTCTTCTGACATGGAAAAAACAGTTGTGGTGCTTGCAGGTCCCACGGCGGTTGGAAAGACCGCGTGCGGTATTGAGCTGGCCGCTCATTTTAAGACAGAGATCATTTCGGCCGATTCAAGGCAGATCTACCGGGAGACCTCCATTGGAACAGCTGTTCCCTCCCCCCATGAGCTTGCTCAGGTAAAACACCATTTTATCCAGGTGGCCCCCCTGACCGATCCCTATCACGCCAGCAGATATGAACAGGAGGTGCTGGCCACCCTGGAGAGGCTTTTCAAATCGCACGATCTGATCCTGCTGGTGGGAGGATCGGGACTCTATATCGATGCGGTCTGCCACGGAATCGATGAGCTGCCTTCGGTCGATCCGCAGCTGCGCTCCACACTGCTGGATCAATTTAAGAACGAGGGACTGGATCCGTTGGTGGCCCGTTTAAAAGTGCTGGATCCGGTAAGTTACGACAGGGTGGACCTGAAAAACCACATGAGGGTACTGAAGGCCCTGGAGGTATCGATACAGACAGGAAAACCCTACTCCACATTCCTCTCATCCAAACGAAAAGAGCGTCCCTTCCGGATCCTCCGCATCGCACTGGATATAGAGCGTGAGGTGCTCTACGACCGCATTAACAAAAGGGTGGACCAGATGATGGAAGCCGGTTTACTGGATGAGGTGAAGGAGCTGGTCCCGCTGAGGGGGCTCACCGCCATGAAAACGGTGGGGTACAGGGAACTTTTCAGACACCTGGATGGAGAGATCAGCCTTGATGAAGCTGTGGATCTGATCAGGCGAAACACCAGAAAATTTGCCCGCAAGCAACTCACATGGTTTAGGAAAGAGAACCGGTACAGGTGGTTCAGTCCCGGACAGACAGGTGAGATCATCTCATGGATTGAAAGCCATGCTCAATAATGGCCGTCGCGTAGTTGTCCCAGCTCATCTCGGCTGAAGTGGCATAGACATTTTCGGCAGGAATGGGCTCTGCGATCGATTGTATCATCACCTCAGCCATCGATTCCGGATTTTCCGGCTCGGCCAGGTAACCATTGTAACCATCTTTCACCGTCTCCTTGAAGTGTCCGACGCGGGCAGCCAGGATCGGCAAACCGAAGTTATATGACATCGATTCGACCCCGGATGGTGTGGCTGCCATATAGAACAGTGTAATGGAATCACTGGCCTGGAAATACTTGTGCACATCTTCATTGGGCACAAATTCTGTAATGGTTGCCACCTTCTCATGCAGGTTATACCTGTCGATCAGATCCAACGGCTTGTAGTTCTTCTCATCGTCCTCTTTACTAAGAAAAAGGCGCTTGGCCACACCAAATACTGCACTCTTTATTCTCGTAGAGAGCTTCTTATTGTCCAGCGTACTCCAGAAAAGCTCTCCCACAATAAGCAGGGAGACATCATCACGCTTTTGGCTCACCAGGTTGAAGGCCTCAATCACATTGTGCAGCCCCTTGTATTTCCGGATAAAACCGAAGAAGAGGAAGACATGCTTCTTCAATCCCAGTCCGGCTTTAAATGCCTCCACATCGAACCCATCATCCTTTTGGAACATGTCATAAACCGGGTGGTAGAGTTTCAGGACCGGAACCCCTCCCCCTCTTTTAGCCTCAGAGGATGCAACTTCCGGATCAGGTGATACAATTTTTGCATCGCCCGGCTGCCACAACAGGTACCTCCGCTCAGGGAGCAGCGCTTTGAGTTCATCGAAAGTATTCAGAGCATGGGTAATGTAGGTATCGGCGAACTTCAGGCATCTTTTAGTGAAGATCCGGTCCAGGTTGCTGTTCTCTTTCTGAACAACAAAATGCACATCGAACAGCACCCTGATCCCCGCCTTCTGCAGCATTTTTGCCACATAGCGAAGGGGGATCCCCTGGACAGAGATGGCCCACTGGATAATGATCGCATCCGGTTTAAGGCTGCGGATAAAACGAACCGTTTTTCTCCAGGTGGAGGGACGGTTATAGTTGAGCAGGTAATGAACCTTGATTGCCGTCCCTGCCAACTGGTCGGTCTTGCTCTTCCGGTCTATAAAATCCCTCGGGATAATGGCCGGGTATTGCTGGGTCCAGGAGACGATGTGAACCTCCACATCCTCCCTCCTGTCAAGGGCCTTTGCAAGTGAGGTGTTGTAATTGGCAATCCCCCCCTTGAACCGGGGACCAGGACCGAAAGTGACTATCTTTTTCATGAGAGAGGCCTGATCAGATCTGTTTCAGGGCCGCTTCATACACCCTTCTCATCCCCTCTTCCACACTGATCTTCGGGCTCCATCCGAATTTCTCCTGTACCAGCGACATGTCACAGTAACGTGAATGAACACCCACAGGTTTGTCCAGCAGCTGCTTGATCTTGGGTGAGTAACCGGCAATCTTTGTAAAGACCCCGATCAGGTCAAGGAATGAGGTGAGCTTGCCCGAGCCGATGTTGTATGCACCTCCATCGGAGACATTGTCCATAAGCATAAAGATCAAATCGAGCACATCATCGATGTGTACAAAGTCCCTTCCCTGCTTTCCGGTTCCCCACACCTCGAACGGATTCTCTTTCCGGGCTGCACGTGCTGCAATTGCCGGAACCGGGTAGGTGAGATCCTGATCCTCGCCATATCCGGAAAAGGGCCTGATGCAAACCACAGAGATGCCATAATGCTTCGCTGCAATCTGCGCCAGGAACTCGCCGGTCAGTTTGGACCATCCGTAGGTCATGTCCGGTACTCCCAGGTTCTTCGTAAAATCGATATCCGACTCACTCAGTGCAATGGCTCCGGTAGTCGATTGAAGACTGATTGGATAGGCAGCACTTGAGCTGGGATAGAGCACCCTGTTCGGTTTGTGCTGACAGGCCCAGTAGAAGAACTCCGCATCGATGGAGAGGTCCAGGGCCACTGCCATGGGATCTCCTTCGATCTTCAGGCGGCCACCCACAATGGCTGCAAAATGGAATACATCCGAAAACTTTTCGAAATCGAGTCCGTAGCTCTCCTGGATATGCCTGGGATTCATCCTGAACCGGAACAACAGCTCCCGGAAATCACCTTTCCAGAAATAGATCCGTTCCTCCTCCCCGATCACCTCCAGGTCATCGATCATTCTTGATCCGGAATAGTCCATCCAGGTAGAGGGATGTGTACCTATAGAGAGGTCATCCACAATAAAAAGTTTGTCCTCCGTGGTCCGGTAGAGCCTCTTCACCATGTTTCTTCCAACGAAACCACAGGCACCGGATATCAAATGCATCTTCATTAGTAACTATTTAGCTTAAAAACCTATATTGTTTTTTCTATTTCATAATTGTTTCGCTCAACTGCACTCCTGGAGATCAATTCTCCCAGGAACCCCCCGATAAAGAGCAATGTACCGAGAATCATGCTGGTCAGGCCGATATAAAAGAAGGCACTGTCGGCAATCAATCCCTGGGGAATGTGCCTGACGAGGGCCACCAGTTTATCAATTCCCATATAGAGCGCAATGCCAAAGCCAATAAAAAACATCAATGACCCCAACAAACCAAACAGGTGCATCGGTTTCTTCCCGAAACGGGTAAGGAAAGAGACGGTCAGCAGATCCAGGAACCCCTTGATAAAACGGTCCATCCCAAATTTGGTCACCCCGTATTTCCGCTCCTGGTGCTGCACCACCTTCTCGCCGATCCGGCCAAAACCATTTCCTTTGGCCAGCACAGGGATGTACCGGTGCATGTCTCCGTAAACCTCCACACTTTTGGCCACATTCTTCCTGTATGCCTTTAAACCGCAGTTGAAATCGTGGAGTTTGATGCCGCTTACCTTTCGTGCCGCCCAGTTGAAAAGCCGGGTGGGAACCCTTTTCCTGAGAAACGGATCGTACCGCTTCTTCTTCCAGCCGCTGACCACATCGAACCCCTCTTCAATGATCATCCTCCGCATCTCGGGGATCTCCTCGGGACTATCCTGCAGGTCTGCATCCATGGTGATCACCACATCTCCCTCAGCCATACCAAAACCGGTATGAAGGGCGGCTGATTTGCCATAATTGCGGCGGAACCTTGCCCCCCTGACCTCCTTATACTTTTTACTGAGCGACTCAACCTGCTCCCACGATCCATCATTGCTGCCATCATCCACAAGGATCAGCTCATAAGTCAGCTTATGGCTGGTGAGCACACGGTTGATCCACTCGCTTAACTCGGGAAGCGACTCCACTTCATTGTAAAGGGGAACAACAATTGAAAGGTCCATCAGGTGTTATAAAAGATTAAACTGCAGCGTTGGCCGGGTTCTCCTCCCTCTTGATAAAGGCCCCGGCGATCAATCCTACAATGGCAGACAAGACCGGTCCCAAAATCATCCCCATGATCAGCATCCGTTTTAACTCGAAATTCTTTTCCAGTCGCTCGATCATCTCTTCATGCATGCTCTCAGGGAGACGGGGATTGTTTATCATCTTCTCCTCTGCCACCAGCCGCAGTTTATCTGCCAGGTCGGGATCGATCACACCATAAAGAATATAGGTGTAAATGGTGGCTATAACAGAAGAAACCACCCCGATCATCACCGCCATCAGTACAATCTGTCCATAGGAGGCAAAACCTCCCAGGTACTCTTTCCTGTATGCAACAAGACAGTAGATGAGCACAGCCAGTGAGACCAGTATGGAACCCCAGCTGGCCCAACCTTTGGTACTTAGATTCATAATGTATAAGATTACACCAAAAAGGATAGAGACGAATCCAACAATGGCGCCGTAGGTAAGCGCTGGTTTCCAGAAAGGAGCTTTTACTTTTTCTTCCATAACAGGTTGGTTCAGTAGTTAAGAAGTTCTGTAATTAAGTCGTTCTGCAAATAAGTGACTGGCAGATATTATCATGGCTTGAAGATACAAAAAAAAGGGCAAGCTACTTATATCGCACCGCTACAACCGTCTACCCTTGCTACCTTCCGGTCCTGGGGGGATTCAACAGGAGCTGGTCGTATAAGACTTGCCCAGAGTGCAAATTTAGTCAAAAGTATGTAAAGTTAAAAGTCCGTAAAGCGAAAATCTATTGATTTCACTTTACGGACTCTAATGACTGTCGACTACCGTGGCGACTAATCTTTCGGACGAAGACTGCGCACCTGTGCACCAGCCTGCCACATCTCAGATTCCCTGAGCTCTTTCAACTCGGCACCCAGATGTTCTTTATAGTCTGCACCACCTGTTTTATCGAGTACCCATTGTGCCTCCTCTCCCGATTTTACCCGGGCGTAGAGATCCTTGAATACGGGAAGCGTGGCATCTTTAAACTTGGGCTTCCAGTCCAGTGCACCACGCTGTGCGGTGGCACTGCAGTTGGCATACATCCAGTCCATGCCGTTCTCATCCACAAGGCGGATCAGGCTCTGGGTCAACTCTTCCACAGTTTCATTAAATGCTTCTGAAGGAGAGTGTCCGTTCTCCCTCAGCACATCGTACTGCGCTTCCATAACCCCTGCCAGGGCGCCCATCAATATACCACGCTCTCCGGTAAGATCACTGTAAACCTCACTCTCAAAGGTAGTTGGGAATAGGTATCCTGAGCCAATCCCGATCCCCAGTGCCAGGGTACGCTCTTTGGCATTCCCGGTGTAGTCCTGAAAAACCGCATAGCTGGAGTTAATACCCGTCCCGGCCAGGAAGTTGCGCCTGACACTGGTTCCCGATCCTTTGGGGGCCACCAGGATCACATCCACATTGGCAGGAGGTACAACACCGGTCTGCTCCTTATAGGTCACAGAGAATCCATGTGAAAAATAGAGTGCATCGCCCTCTTTCAGACAGGGCTTCAGCTTCGGCCAGACAGCGCGCTGTGCAGCATCGGAAACCAGGTACTGGATCACCGTTGCTTTTTCAGCTGCCTCCTCAATGGGAAAAAGGGTTTCACCGGGGACAAATCCATCCTTCACGGCCCTCTCCCAGTCCGCCTTAAATTCGGGAGCCTGTCCCACAATCACGGAGATACCATTGTCTTTCAGGTTCAGTGCCTGGGCAGGACCCTGCACACCATAACCGATGATTGCAATCACTTCATCCTTGAGCACCTCCTGTGCCTTTGCGAGTGGGAATTCTTCCCTGGTTACGACATTCTCTTCAACGCCGCCAAAATTCAATTTTGCCATTTTTTCTATTTATGTAATTGTGTAACTGTATAATCCTTAACCCTTCACTATTAATATGTAACTATATCATTAGCCGTCTCCTTATGATGTGTGTCAATATCCTTCAGGTAGGCCGAAATCTCCTTGATCTGCTTTGTTAATGCAATCCGGCCCGACCTTGCAAACTGGAGCACACCATACGATTCAAGATCCCTGAAGAGCTCCTTGGTCTCCTCCTTATGACCGGTTTTCTCGACAACGATGTATTCCGGTTCAATGGTAAGGATTCTTGCATTGTGCTTGCGGATCAGTTTTTCCACTTCGTCTCCGTTGGAAAATGAGGCGGTGGGCACTTTGTAGAGTGCGATCTCCTGGTAAACAATCTCATCGAGGGTGTGGTAGAATGCCTTCAGTATCCCGATCTGCTTTTCGATCTGCCTGGTGACCGTCTTGGCCGTGCCCTCTGTGGCATTGATCACAATGGTGAAGCGATAGATTCCCCGCACCTCCGATTCAGAAGTATTTAAACTTTCAATATTGATCTTCCTGCGGGAAAGAATCACGGTGATCCGGTGCAGGAGACCCACCTTGTGCTCGCTGAAAACCGATATGGTATATTCCTTTTTCATCTGCTTAAAATTTTTAATATTAATCCAAACGGATATCTGAAACTGATGCACCCGGGGTGATCATGGGAAAGATATTCCCCTCCTGCTGTACCTCTATTTCAAGAAGGCAGGGCCCCTCTGTGGCCAGCAGTTCATCCAGTGCCTGGCTCAGCTCTTCCCGTTTGGTGATCTTCCTGCCCGGAACCCCAAAACCATCAGCAATCTTGATAAAGTCGGGATTGGTAAGCCCGGTGCTGGCATAGCGGCGGTCATTAAACAGCTCCTGCCACTGCCGTACCATACCCAGGTACTGGTTGTTCAGCAGGATCATCTTGACCGGCAGGTTGTACTGGGCAATGGTTCCCAGCTCCTGGATGGTCATCTGGAAGCCGCCGTCGCCCGATACGGAGACCAGTGGACGATCGGGATTGGTAAAGGCCACACCCATGGCAGCCGGCACCCCGAAACCCATGGTTCCCAGTCCGCCCGAAGAGACCCATGAGTTGGTCTCCTTGTGTTTGTAGTACCTGGCCGATGCCATCTGTTGCTGTCCCACATCGGTGACCACAATGGCCCTCCCGTCGGTCTTCTCTGATAAATTATGAATCACCTCTCCCATATGCATTTTGGGACCGTTGGAGAAGCAATCCTTGTTGATCACCTTCTCTGTCTCCAGCTTCTCAAGTTCCCTGAACGAGTTGAGCCATTCGGTGTGTTTGGCGGGTTTAATCTTTGGGAGCAGCTGCAGGAGTGCCTGTTTGGCATCGGCATTGATGGCCACATCGGTCTTAACGATCTTGTCGATCTCGGCACGATCGATCTCAATATGGATCACCTTGGCCTGTTTTGCATAGCTGTTCACACTCCCGGTTACCCGGTCATCGAACCGCATCCCGATTGCGATCAATACATCACATTGGTTGGTATTGATGTTGGGTGCATAGTTGCCATGCATCCCCAGCATTCCCACGGAAAGGGGATGATCTTCCGGAAAGGCAGACAGGCCGTTCAGTGTATGTCCGACGGGAATGTCAGCCTTTTCAACCAACTCCATAAACTCCTTCTCAGCCCTTGAGATTTTCACCCCGTGACCACACAGCACAAATGGACGCTCTGCGCCATTGATCAGCGCTGCTGCCGCCTCAACAGTTCCGGGCTTCGGTTTTGGATTGGGCAGGTAACTCCTCACCTGCGTCCGTTTCTTATAGTTAAACTCCACCTCTTCCATCTGGGCATTCTTTGCAATATCGATCAGCACCGGTCCGGGCCGTCCCGAATTGGCGTAGAAAAATGCCTTGGCCATCACATCAACGATCTCGTCGGCAGAGGTGATCTGGTAGTTCCATTTTGTAACCGCCATGGAGACACTCACCATATCTGTCTCCTGAAACGCATCTGTACCAAGGGCAGCGGCACCCACCTGTCCGGTGATGCAGACCAGCGGGACAGAATCGAGCATGGCATTGGCCAGTCCGGTTACAAGGTTGGTTGCACCTGGTCCCGATGTGGTAAAACATACACCCGGCTTCCTTGATATTCTGGCATAGCCCTCAGCTGCATGGATGGCCCCCTGTTCGTGACGCACCATCACATGCTTAAGCCGGTCTTCGTAAGTATACAGGGCATCATACACCGGCATGATGGCCCCGCCAATATACCCGAATACGGTATCAACACCCTCTTCCAGCAATGACCTGACAAGCGCCTCCCCGCCGGTCACCTTTCCTCCGGTTGCCGGTTTTCCAGCAGCCCCCTTTTTAGTTTTTGTCTCCATATTAGTAAAGTGTCTATTGTTTCCTCTTTTTCAATTACCTAATTACCCTATTCCACGATCCTAACCGCTCCCCTGTCGGCCGAGGAGACCATGCTGGCGTATGCCTTAAGCGCCTTTGAGACCTCCCGCTCCCTTTTGGGTTTCCACCCGTTCGGGTCCCGGTCCGCCTCACCTCTCCGACTGGCCAGCTCCTCATCACTCAGAAGCAGATCCATGCTCCTCGAAGGGATGTCAATACGAATCATGTCTCCGTCCCGGATCAGCCCGATGGCTCCTCCATCGGCAGCTTCGGGCGAGATATGGCCAATGGACAAACCGGAAGTTCCGCCCGAAAACCGGCCGTCTGTAATCAATGCACACGCCTCACCCAGGTGTCTTGCCTTGATGTAGGATGTGGGATAGAGCATCTCCTGCATACCGGGCCCGCCGCGGGGACCCTCATAACGGATCACCACCACATCGCCTGCCTTAACCTTGTTCTGAAGGATGGCATCATTGGCTTCATCCTGTGAGTCATATACCTTTGCCGGTCCTTCGAATACCAGGACGTTTTCAGAGACCCCTGCTGTCTTCACAATGCTTCCCCTTTCTGCAATGTTCCCGCTAAGAACAGCCAGTCCGCCATCCTTGCTGTAGGCATGCTCCACATTGCGGATGCAACCACCGGACCTGTCCAGATCCAGCGCTTCATATTTTGTATCCTGTGACCCCATCACCAGGTTGAACTTCCTTCCCGGGGCAGCAGAATAGAGTGCCTCGTTCTGGCCGCCTGACTTGCCGATCAGATCATACTTCTCAATGGCTTCACCTAGGTTCATACCATCTACACGGGGTACCTCCCGTGTGAGATGTCCTCCCCTGTCAAGTTCTGCCAGGATCCCCAGGATTCCGCCTGCCCGGTTCACATCCTCCACATGGTAACTTGAACTGGGTGCCACTTTGCAGAGCACCGGTGTGGTCCTCGAGAGACGGTCAATATCCTCCATGGTAAAGTCGACCTCTGCCTCATGGGCAATGGCCAGCAGGTGTAGTACTGTGTTAGTAGATCCTCCCATGGCAATATCAAGGGTCATGGCATTCTCAAATGCATCAAATGTCCCGATATTCCTGGGCAGAACATCCTCATTCCCCTCTTCATAGTATGCGATGGTGTTCCGGATCAATTGATGTGCAGCCTTTTCAAATAATTTTTTTCGCTCGGCATGGGTGGCCACAATGGTGCCGTTTCCGGGCAGGGCCAGTCCGATCGCCTCATTCAGGCAGTTCATAGAGTTGGCTGTAAACATGCCCGAACAAGATCCGCATGTGGGACAGGCCAGCTTTTCAATATGGGACACCTTCTCATCACTGACCCCGTCATCGACGGCCATCACCATGGCATCGATCAGGTCGTAAGCCTCATCCCCGTCCCGTCCGGCCTCCATGGGTCCGCCCGACACAAAGATTACAGGAATATTCAGCCTCATTGCTGCCATCAGCATCCCGGGGGTGATCTTGTCACAATTGGAGATGCAGAAAAGCGCATCCACCTTGTGGGCATTGGCCATGTACTCGATGCTGTCTGCAATCAGGTCCCTGGATGGCAGGGAATAGAGCATTCCGTCATGTCCCATGGCAATGCCATCATCAATGGCAATGGTATTGAACTCAGCAGCAAAATAACCTGCCTCCTCAAAGATCGCCTTCATCTCCTGTCCAACCTTGTGCAGGTGGGTGTGTCCCGGAACAAACTGGGTGAATGAATTGACGATCCCGAAAACCGGCTTCCCGAACTGGGATTCTTTCATTCCATTGGCACGCCACAGACTCCTTGCTCCGGCCATTCTGCGGCCCATGGTACTGGCATGACTGCGATACGGTATCTTCATTCTTCCTGCTATTTCTTTAAATACTGAAAAAGCCATCCTCTTTCCTGAGAATGGCTTTCGATATTTTCAATCTGCATTATACCACGCTCAGGTTGTTCCCGGAATCACCACCAGTACCACCACCAGAAGAAGTATATGTAGAGTGTTGTTCAACATGATTTCAAAATGTGCCTCAAATATAGAGATTATTTCAATTCGCAAACAAAAAACGGCCAAAAAACAGGAATTTATTCATCATTCGGCACATCTTCTTCCGGTTCGGAAGGCAATTGACTCTCATCGTAGCTTTACCGCGATGAACCATCGAGCCAAAAATGATGCTGGCCTGCTATATTTTAAGGCCCGGTTCCCATCCTGGTTCATACTCCCTTTTCCACAATTTCATTGCCTCTCTATCCAGGATATGCCCATTCTCACTATTGACCCGAAATGCGCTGTCTGTCCGGTATGAAATATTGGCCAGGTGGCACAGCAGGGTGCTTTTTGCCCCTTCATCAATGGGTGAGCGCTGTTGAGCCCTTCCCCGGATGGCATCAAAGAAATTGACCACATGGCGGGTGGACATGTTCCCTCCACCACCCAGGGCGGTTCCCCCCTCAGTCCCTCCTGAGCTGGCTTCAGCCACCAGGTTTTTCTTCAAATCAAACATCTTGTAGCCTTCACGGTCCACAATTACGGACCCTTTCGTCCCATAGATAATGGTTCCCCGGCCCTTGCCATACGCCTGGTAACCGCTCCTGCTGGTTCCATTCCATTTAATGATCCTGTTTCCGGGGAAGGTGAATGTGGCATCCATGGTATCATACATGCTCCATCCATCCTCCTGGTAATAGCGTTTCGCGGCCTCCACAGCCACATGCTCGGGGAATTCACACTTCAGGGCCCACCGGGCAATATCCAGCTCATGGGTGGCATTGTTCCCTGTTTCGGCCGTTCCCCAGCTCCACCCGTACCAGTGCCAGTTATAGTTCCACGTATCGTGCATGTATTCCATCCTCGGAGCCGGTCCCTGGAACAGCTCCCAGTCCAACCCTTCGGGCGGGGCCGCCTTCTGCGGTACCGGCACCTCTCCCCTGTTGTTGTGATAAAAAGCAATGGCCATAAAGGGATCCCCTATTACACCCTCATGGATCTGCCTGATAACATCCATCGATTCGGGTGCTGAACGCTGCTGGTTGCCCATCTGAACAATCTTCCCATACCTCTTCTGGTAGGCCACCAGCAATTCACCTTCGTATGGGTTATGGCAGCATGGTTTTTCCACGTATACATGTTTGCCGGTCTCAAGGGCCATCCAGGTGCCGGGTGCATGCCAGTGGTCAGGCGTGGCATTGAATACCGCATCCACCTTCTTATCCTCAAATACCTTTCGGATATCGGATTCAAGCTTCGGGGTATTTTTAAGCCTGCCCTCCAGGCTCTTCGCTGTCCTCTCCCGCTGACTCTTCATCACATCGCATATATAGAGCAGGTCCACATTGTTATTTTCATCGACAACTGCATTATAATAGGCGGGCACCCGCCTTCCGCAGCCCATAAATGCCACATTCAGGCGATCGTTGGCACCTATTATTCTGGCATAACTCTTAGCCGATGTTCCCATTGCGATACCCCCAAGGGTGACTGCGGCAGCACCGGTACCGGCTGTTTTAATAAACTCTCTCCTGTTACTCATTGCTTTTTTTTTATTTATTCATCTACTGGCATATCCTCTTCCGGTTCGGAAGGAAGTTCAAGGATCTCTTTGGATTCAGCTGAATCCAGGGTTTCAACGGTTCTGAGTTTCCGCTCCATCACATTGGTCCGCGTGGTCTGCAGCTTTTCCAGTGTTCCCGAAGCTGTTTCAAGCTGTTTCCGGACCCGCTGCAGGTGCTCTCCAAAGAGTCCGAACTCGGACTTCACCGCTCCCAGCACACTCCAAACCTCGCTGCTGCGCTTCTGTACGGCCAGGGTCCTGAATCCCATCTGCAAACTGTTCAGCAAGGCCGAAAGGGTGGTTGGACCGGTCACAGTAATCCTGTAGCTCCTTTGCAGTTTCTCAAAAAGTCCCGGATGCCTCAACACCTCGGCATAGAGGCTCTCGACCGGCAGGAACATGATCGCAAAATCGGTTGTATGGGGCGGATCGATGTATTTCTCGCTGATCTCTTTGGCAAAACCCTCAACAGCCCTGATCAACATCTTCTGCGCTGCTTCGATCTGACCCGGGTCTCCCTGGTCGAAGGCCTGCAACAACCCTTCATACGGCTCAATGGGGAATTTAGAGTCCACAGGCATCCACACCTCCTCACCGGTGCTCTTGCCAGGAAGCTTGATGGCATACTCCACATGGGCCTGGCTCCCCACTTTGGTGGACACATTTTTACTGTATTGTGTTGTGGTAAGGATCTCCTCCAGGATATTTCCCAGCTGGTACTCACCCAGCACACCCCTGGTTTTCACATTCGATAACACCTTCTTAAGATCCCCTACCCCTGAGGCAATGGTCTGCATCTCACCCAGCCCCTTATGCACCTGCTCCAGCCGCTCACTCACCTGTTTAAATGACTCTCCCAGCCGCTTCTCCAGGGTGGTTTGCAGCTTCTCATCCACAGTCTTCCGCATTTCACCCAGCTGTTTGTCGTTGTCCTCCCGGATGTTTCTAAGGTTCTTCTCAATGGCCTGCTGCAGATCCTTCACGCTCACCGTGAACTTCTCCTCGAAGGATTTCATCGATTTGGCCAGCTCCTCCCGGTTGATCCGGGCACCTTCGTTGCTCTCTTTCCGGTTCCTCTGAAATTCATCAAGGATCGACCGCTCCATCTTCTCAAGGGCCGTCTCAAACCTTACCAGCGAAGACTCCACCTCCTTCATCTGAGGCCCTATATCAACGTTCACCTTTCTTCTGAGCCCGATAATGATGTTGGCAAGAACAAGAACCAGGAGGATGATCAGGAGAACGATCGGAAGGATTTCAGTCATATTGAATGGGTTTTGTAATTCGATCAGGCTAAAGATAGCCAACAGAAGCGAATGAAACGAACATGTTCTTTATTAATCAAAAAGATATCTTTGTTTTATGTCCGAGGAGAAAAAGCATTTTATATACAGCCTGGTTTTTCCTGCATTCTTCCTCCTCCTGTTGTGGATGGTGAAGTTTTTCGAGATCTCCATGGAGATATCATTTGTAGAGGGAGGTGTCTATCCCAGGGAGGCCAGCGGACTGAAAGGGATCCTCCTCTCCCCTCTTATCCACGGGGATTGGAAACACCTGCTGGACAACTCCCTGCCTGTACTTTTCCTGAGCCTGGCCCTCTTCTATTTCTACCGCGATATCGCCTACAAAATCTGGTTCCTCATCTACTTCATAGGGGGGATCCTGCTCTGGGGGGTGGGAAGACAGGCCTACCACATCGGTGCCTCGGGACTCATATACGGACTGGCCGCATTTCTTTTCCTGAGCGGTGTGATCCGCAGGGTGCGGAGCCTGATGGCCATCTCCCTGCTGGTGGTCTTCTGGTATGGCGGCATGGTCTGGGGACTGCTTCCCTTCGATTTCGAGGTCTCCTTCGAGGCCCATATCACCGGCGCCATAGCCGGAGTGATCCTTGCTGTGATCTACCGGGACCAGGGGCCCGAACCGGAACACTCCATCCTTGATGATGAGGAG
>JBDLIQ010000077.1:0-19639 GCA_039714775.1 Bacteroidota bacterium | reverse complement strand
CAGGAGTGCCGGAGAATCAGGAGCGCCTGCCATCTCCACGGCGAATCTGATCTTCCCGTCGCATGTGGTTAGTCCATACCGGCTATCTCCTCCTGCAACAGGATCTGTACCCCGGGCATTTCCTTCGATGACAAAATCATTTCCGGATTCTGCAGTAAACAGAAGTTCAGCAACCTCTCCCCCGCCGGTTGAGATCTCAACTGCATCCAAAACAGCCTCCATGGCAGCATCTCCGCTGTGATTGAACAGCATGTTGTCCGGCACTTCAGTGAGACCATTCTCAAAACCAATGGTATCGGGTGCCGGCACCTCCTCCAGGGTCGGGGCATCGGTTACAATTCCAAGCTCAGCAGAAACCTCGTACCTGTCGAGCATCAGCCTGCGGTCGATTCCTCCCGGTCCGGTAAATATCCCCTCTCCCACCTTGACGTGGTAGGTGAGGTATTTTGTGGTCAGATCGGGTCCCAGAGTAAAGTTGTTATTCCCCATCCCATTGTACTCGCCATCAAATTTGGCAATCAGCGGATTCTCTTTATGTGGCTTGATATTGTAGAGGGTAGTCCCCCTGGCCGAATGGATCTGGTAGTCGGGCCGCATGAAATGTACCCCTGAATAGGTCAGGTAGTAGTACCCGTCATCGAAGAAGATCCCCGGCGCCTCGGTCCACCCGTTGGTTCCCACCTCTCCCGGTCCGATCACAACATTTCTGACTGCACAATAAAAGAGCTGTAAGGTATTGCTGCTGCCGGCAGAGGTCAGTGAATTGAGCTTTTTGAACTGGATCCCGTCAAACCCGCAGAAGAACATATAGAGATCATTTTTATCGAAAAAGATCTCTCCGTCAATATTCAGCTCATCCAGCTCAAGGAAATTATAAGAGAAGATCTCATACCTGGCCTTCACCCCGAAAGGGTCGATATCATCAGGATCGGGTCTGTATTTTGCAGCATAATGAACCTCTCCGGGATAGACCGACCAGTATAAGTAGTATGTCCCTTCATGGTAGAGTAGTTCCGGGGCAAGAATGGGATCAACTGAGCCCATAATGGGAATTCTCCTGTACACCTTCCAGTTCACCAGATCGTCAGAGGACCAGACTGTCATACCCGGACCGTTGAGGGAGTACATCTGGGTTGAGAGCAGGTAGTACCTGTTCCTGTATCTGAATGCGCTCGGATCGGCAATCTCACCTGCCTCCGGAACATCAAGGGGGTTCTGGTAGGTAACCACAACCGGATCGGGATCTTTGATGGTGTCGTTATCATGCGGATCCACCTCCTCCGTGTTACATGCCTGGAATGAATAGAGAGAAACGGCGACCACCACCAGTGTAAAGAACAAACGTTTAAAGGCTTTCATTGAATATTTTCAATTTCAAAAATATGAGAATCAAATAATTATATGTAAAACTACTCAAAATATGCATGGAATTATTATCTTCGCGTAGTTAATACGCTAACCCCCGCAGCAAGCACGTATAAAAAGCATGTTTTAATGAAAAAACTACTGTTTTTCACTGCTCTGAGCATCTTCACAGCAACAGCCATCGCCCAGAATCAGGCTGCAGACACCATTGATCTGACAGGTGCCATATTCACCTCAAACATTGCAGAGGCCATTCAGGGCAGCGTACCCGGCGTTACCGTTCGTTCAACCGGCCGCCCGGACGGTGAAGCCACCATCGAGATTCGTGGTATCGGGACCTTTGCCGACAACACCCCATTGTACATCATCGACGGACTACCCACAAGCGGGGGCAGGGACCTGAACATCAATGATGTGGAATCGGTTCAGGTTTTGAAAGATGCAGCAGCAACAGCCATCTATGGTGCAAGGGCAGCAAATGGTGTGGTTCTCATCACCACAAAAAAGGGAGAGGAAGGGGAGCTGAAGGTGAAATACACCATGCGTTCAGGTGTCGGGTGGCTCAAGCGTCAGCCTCTGGCCAACCGCGATGAATACATCTACCTGAACAATATGTCAAGGGCCAATGCAGGATTGGCACTACAGGGCCATTTCGTTGGCACCAGGTTCGAAGGAACCGAGACCAACTGGCAGGAGATCTTCTTTAAACCCGGTGTGATTCAGGACCATAACCTCTCTGTCTCCGGAGGCAATCAGATTGGCCGTTACCTGGTATCGCTGAACTATTTCGACAACGACGGGACAGTGCACGACAACTGGTTTAAACGATACAGTCTCCGGATCAACTCCTCCATCAACAAAGGGATCTTTGAGGTGGGTGAAAATTTTCAGCTGTCACTTGCTCAATCATCCAGGTGGTCCCCGGATGCCGGCAGCCCGTTCGGACATGTACAGCGCATGATCCCTACCATCCCCATAAAGAACTCGGACAATCCGGGAGGATGGGGTTATGGCGATCCGGTTCATGCCAGCACCACGGGATCAAATATGAGGGCATTAACAGATCTGGAGAGGAACCTCTCCACAACAAACAGGGCCAGGGGAAATCTGTACGCACAGATCAATCTGACGGACTGGCTCAATATCAGGACCAGCGGCGGAGTTGAATTCGCCACAGAGGCGCAGGAATTTGAAAGAAGAGAGGGGAACTGGTACATGGGCCAGGAGTTCACACTCCCCCTCCAGTCTGAAAGCAGTGGCAAAATGAACAGCCTGAACTGGACCAATACACTAAATATTAACAGGGCCATTGGTGACCACCACTTCACCTATCTGCTGGGAACCGAAATCATCAGGATGGAGTATGACCAGCTGTGGGGCGAGCAGATGGAGCTGGCTGCAACGGGAGACCACACCCTCTTTATGCCAATTGAGGGAACAACGGGTGCTTTCGCAGATGGGGCCACCACCATTCACTCCATGATCTCCTATTTTACAAGACTCAACTATAACTTTGACAACAGGTACTTTGCAGGGGCCACCATACGAAGAGACGGCTCATCGAGGCTGCCGGCACAAAACCGCTGGGGCAATTTCCCCTCCATATCGGTTGGATGGAAGTTATCCGGCGAGGAGTTCATGAATGAAGTCGGGTGGATCACCAACCTGATGGTCCGGGCAGGAACCGGGGTGACCGGAAATGTGAACATCAGGAACTGGGGGTACAGCCCTGCACTGAGCACCTTCCCTGAGGCGATCATGGGAACCGATCCGAACAACCCCTCATCAGCTGTTACCCGGACCCAGCTGGCCAATGAAGATCTGAAATGGGAGTCCCGGAAAGAGACAAACATAGGGTTTGATGCCGGATTTCTGGACAACAGGCTCACCATGACCGGCGACTATTTTGTTGCGAACCATGCTGATGTGCTTGTGGGAACCCCTGTTTTAATGACATCCGGTACCGGGGGCGGAATCATCTTTGTCAACAAGGCTGGTCTTCAAAACAGAGGATTTGAGCTGAATCTGGGATGGATGGAGAGCAAAGATGAATTCACCTACCATGCCGGGCTCAACCTTGCCAGTATCCGTAATAGTGTGACCGAACTTGGTGAATACTATGATGAGCTATCGACAGGGGTGACAAGAACGGTGGTGGGACAACCCCTGGGCATGTTTTACCTGATCGAGACGGATGGGATTTTTCAATCCATGGATGAAGTTCTTGCACATGTAAACAGTGAGGGCATCGTGATCCAGCCCGATGCAGAACCCGGAGACATTCGCAAAGTAGATTATGACGACGACGGTGAAATCACCGACCAGGACAGGCAGCAGTTGGGCAATCCCTGGCCCAAACTGCAGGTAGGGCTCTCCCTGGGCGCCTCCTGGAAAAGCTTCGATCTCTCCATGAATGGTTATGGCCAGTTTGGGAACGACATATATAACGGAAACCGTTTAACCCTGGACCGGTTTGATGAGGGCTCCAACTACCGCAGGGGTGTGCAACCCTGGACCCCGGAGAATCCCAATACAGATCTTCCAAGGGCGATCTGGGGAGATGACAGAAATTCCGGGCCCGAACTGGACCGGTGGCTTGAGAAGGGATCCTACTTCAGAATCAGGCAGATCACACTGGGATATACCCTGCCGGAGCATCTCACGCAAAAGGCCAGGATTAAAAGAGCAAGAATTACAATCACCGGTCAGAACCTGGTTACACTGAGCACCTATTCAGGAATCGACCCTGACTTCCAGGGAGCAGGTTTCTGGATGCGTGGTGTCGAATCGGGTACATATCCTCTGCCCTATTCAATCACCGGAGGCATTCAACTCACATTTTAAATCATGCTGCCATGATCATGAAAAAAGGTTTCATCATAATATTTAGCCTCGCACTGTTTCTGCAGGGTTGTGAAAAGATACTCCTGAACGTTTCAAATACTGATTCGCCCACCATAGAGACTTTCTGGGAAACAGAGCGCGATGCAGAGAAGGGACTTGTTGCTGTTTACAATGCACTGTATCAGCCAGGACTCTACGCTTCGAACCTTTATTACCGGTATGACATCGCATCGGATGAGGGATTCAGTCTGAGCTCAGATACAGAGCTGCAAAAGTGGACCCTGTTCCAGTACGATGACTACAATTCTGAATCAAATACCTCCACCTGGGGCGACTCCTACAGACTCATTTTCAGAGCAAACCAGGTCCTGGAATATGTGCCGGGAATCGAATTTCAGGATGAGCTAATCAGAGAACGGATCATGGCCCAGGCACACTTTCTCCGGGGACTTGCACATTACAACCTGGCAATTCTCTGGGAGACAGCACCCATTGTTGCAACCCTTCCTTCGGCAAATGAGATGCCTGCCTCCTCCACCCCCGACTCACTCTTCATGTTCATTGAGTCAGAATTCAGCATGGCAGCAGGGAAGCTTCCGGTAACCTGGGACGATGAGAACATTGCCCGCCCCACAAAAGGTGCGGCCCTGGCCATGCTGGCAAAAGTACAGATGCAACAGCATCAATGGTCTGAGGCCAAAACAAGCCTGGATCATTTTATCTCAGGCGACCTTGCCGGCCGGTATGAGCTGGTGGAGAACTATGCAGATAATTTCACCCATCTTACAGAAAATAACAGGGAATCGGTCTTCGAGATACAGTTTTCGGATATCTATCCGGGTGGTGATTCCGCTCTCCTCAAACCCAACCTGGGTACCCAAAGAGCCCTGAATTTCGCCCCCCCCTCCATCGGCAAAGGAGCAGGACAGGCACGCCGGTGGTTGTGGACTTCCTACAAACGTGAACGAACCGTAGATGGTGATCCCGATCCGCGCCTCAGGGCCAACCTGTTCTACTCAACCAAAAAATTAGATTTTCCTGATGAGACCCAGGTGTACGGGAAAGAGTGGGAATGGGGTAGCAACATCTACATCAGAAAGTACCAGGGAGACTATTACAGGAACTTTGAAGATGAATACGCTCCAAACAACCTGAGACTGATCAGGTATGCCGACATCCTGCTGATGTATGCCGAAGTGATCAACCAGGTTGAAGGACCCGATCATGCTGCTCCGTATGTGGACATGGTGAGGGAACGGGCCGGACTGGAAAAACTGGACAACAGCAGATACGCCGGTGATGTCCAGACTCAAAACGGTTTCCAGGAGCGGCTGGAGACGGAGCGTGCCCTGGAACTCTGTTTTGAAACCTGGCGATGGGCGGACCTGAAACGGTGGGGATTGCTTGATTCACCTTCAGGCCTGCTTGAGCTTATCCTGCACGATGCCGATTTTAAAAATTTTGAAGCAGGCAAGCACCATTTGCTTCCGATCCCCCTCTCTGAGAGTGAAAATAACAGCAACCTTGAACAGAACCTTCCTTACAAGAATTGATCATGAAAAATAGTTTTCACAGACCGGTTATTGCAGCAGTCGCCCTTGCACTGCTCGCCGGTTCATGTTATAAGGATCCTGTAGATGAATATGTCGAACCGGGCCAGATCCCCTGGAGAGACTACTCCCAACTGGAGTGGGTTGGAGCAATCGACGGACCTGAAGGTGTGCAGCCGGAAATGGCACAGGGAAATGATACTTCACTAATGTATATTACCGTTCAGACAGAGGGTGGTATTAAGGTTGCAAGGTCGGACAACTATGGGGAGAATTTTACCCATACCAACAACCTGGTAACCCTTCCCGGACCCTCCAATACAGCTGCCACCGACCCTGTCCTTCTGGCTCTCCCCGCGGGAGAGGTGCTGATGGCTTACGCCAGGACCATTGGAAGCGGACCAGAAGCGAGGAATGGAGTGGGACTCATGAGAAGCACCGATTATGGCATTTCATGGGAGAGAGATCAGGATATCGTGGCCATTTCAGAGAATAACTACCCCATCGCCGGTCCCTCTCTGATCTCCTTCGAAAATGAGCTCCTCTGCTTCTACTCCCGGAAGGTTGCAGATACCATCCCTGTGATGCATGTGTGGATGACCCGGTCGTCAGATAAAGGCGTCACATGGTCCGAGCCGGTAAAGGTGCTGGACGAGACGCAGCTGGAGCTGGACGGGACCGCCGAATCGGTGGCTGTTGTGCAGGACTCTATCGGTGGTTTCATCATGGTATTCCAGGGGAAAGACCTGATCTATAAGAATGAGAAATCGGTGCTGATTTCAAGAAGTGTGGATGCTGAAATATGGTCCGACCCTGCAACGCTCTTTTCACCTCCCGGGACTGACCAGAGCTATGGTGCAGCGAATCCCGATCTGGTGACAGCACCTGATGGCAGGCTATTTGTCAGCTTTCAGTACGGCACACACAGGGAGCGGTACGGAATTGTGGAGAGTACAAACAACGGAGTCACCTGGTCAGATCCGTCAGATATTTTTACAGATGAAACCGTCAGCGGCACCTCCCTGTTCCTGGCCGACAACGGATATCTTTTTGCCGCTACCGGAGGAACCAGGATCTACCTCACCTCCATGGATGGCAAAGTAAAACTCACATTCCCTTTCTACCTCTTTCCACGCCACAACAACGGTATCTGTATTGATGCCAACTACCCCTGGCCCGCAGAAAATAACAACATTCATTTCTGGGCATGGGAAGCGGACAAGGTACAGAAGTTGTGGAAACTCAACGACAACGATGACGGAACCTTCTGGCTTCAGCCCCTCTCCGGTATCGAAACCGGGAAAGCGGTCCAGATCATGCCTGATGGCAATATCCAACTCCAGCCAATTACCAAAGGTGATAACCAGCTCTGGTATGTGGAGGCCACCAATGGCGGTTTCTATAATATCATTTCAAAGCTGAATGGCCACCTTTTCACTGCCGAAGGAGGGGGCACAACCAACGGGACCAACCTGATCGCAGCAGCTGATGCGGGTGTGAATTATCAGGAGTTCAGGGCCGAATCGACCAATCCCGGATACAGCCCCTTTGAGGATTTTTTAGCGGGTTATGACCAGTAAAACGAAGATGATGAAGACGATACATTTGTTAGTTATAGCAGGCCTGTTGCTCTTTAACCGATCCTGTTCGGATGAATATACTTTTGTACCCCCCGTAAAACAGGCTGAAATACCGGCCGAGACCACCGAAGACAGGCTGAAGTGGGGGTCGGACTTTTTTGCCCCCGGCGGAGGCTACCCCCGCATGGCTGAAGGGGCAGATGGTACATTGTTCCTCGGTATGGATACCGGGGAAGGGATCAAGATGATGAAGAGTACCGACAACGGGGCCACCTGGACAGACAAAACCGTTGCCGTTCCGAATCCACCTGGTGTCAACGAGCAGGTAGGGAATGTATTTCCACTGGTGTTGCCCAACGGTGATATTCTTGTGGCGTACCGCCATTTGAACGACATAGACAAATATGACAAGGTGGCTGACGGGATCCATTTTTATAACATCGGCATCAGCAAAAGCACCGATGGAGGGTTAACCTGGCAGGAGGTGAGCCGTGTGCTCGACTGGAACAGGCAGGGAGACCGGAGCATGGGTGCATGGGAACCGTACCTTTTTCAGTTCAGTGAGAATGAAGTAGGCTGCTTCTATGCAAGGCAGAATGCAGGCAGGGACTCCCATCCCCTCTACCAGGAGATGAAGAGGTCAACCGACGGGGGGATGACCTGGGGAGCGAAGGAGACAGTGGTCGGAACAGATCAGTTCGGACCAGAGGGTTCGGCAGGTATGTGTGGTGCGGTAAGAACCTCCTCGGGAAAGGTGATCGCCGTCTTTGAAACACAGGATCACATAAACCACAACTGGTTCGCCATCGGCAAGGTGGTTTATAATGAGGAGGAGAAAACATGGAGTGAAATCTCTTCGGTATACTCCTACCCCTTAGCCAGCAATGTGTATGGCGCGGGGGCTCCCTATATCGCTGAGCTTCCCGACGGGACCCTGATGGTTACCTATCAGCATGGCAAAGGAGGTGAAGATACCCAGTTCGGATATGTGCTTAGCAAAGATAGTGGGGTAACATGGGGCGAAAATTGGCCACTCTGGCCGGGATATCGAAACATGTGGAATGCAGTATTTGTCAGCTCAAAAGGGCTCATTTACGCACTTACATCGGGGGTGAAATACAAAATTGGTATCATGGATGGTGATGCTGCCGTAAAATCATCCTTTTACCTCTTTGCAAAACATACGGAGGAGACTGTGGTAGATGCCAATATCCCGGTTCCCGCCGGAAATAACAATGTCCACACCTGGGCATTCCAGCCTGGTGTTGAACAACAAATGTGGCTCCTTCATGACCAGGGCGACGGATCCTTCTGGCTGGAACCCACATCCAGCAGTAACTACAACCGCGGTAAAAGCCTCGAGATCGCTACAGATGGAAGCAACATAAAACTCGGGAGTTTTGCAGGTAATAACAACCAGTTGTGGACAGCTGAAGCAATGGAAGATGGCTATTATAAAATAATCTCAAAATCAGGGGATGTGGCTCTGACAGTTACCAATGACGGAACCAGCAACGGGACCAATCTTATTGCTGAGACTTTTACCGGAGCAATGGGTCAGCAGTTTATGGGCGTCTCTTCGGGACACCATTACGATCCGTTTTCAGAATGATGAGGTTTAACAAACCCATCGCCAATTGTGAAAAGAGAGTTCATAGAATTGAAAAAACTTATAAACCAACAGATAAAATGAGACGCATCATCCAGTTTGTACTGATCCTGCTGACAACCATCTCCTGCAATGCACAGCAAGAGATCATGATTGAGAATCCAATTCTCACCGGGTTCAATCCCGATCCCTCTATTTTGAGAGTTAATGATGACTATTACATTGCCACATCCACTTTCATGTGGTTTCCCGGTGTACAGATCCACCACTCGAAGGACCTGGTGAACTGGCGTCTCCTCACCCACCCGCTCACCAGGACCTCACAGCTGAATATGGATGGGGCACGGAGCTCGGAAGGTGTCTGGGCACCCTGCCTCTCCTGGTCCAACGGCAAATTCTACCTGATCTATACCAACGTGAAAACCTGGGAGGGAAATACAAAGGGAACAAACAACGACACCCACAACTACCTGGTTACAGCTGAAAATATCGAGGGCCCCTGGAGTGAACCCATCTACATGAACAGTTCGGGATTTGACCCCTCGCTGTTTCATGACGATGATGGAAAAAAATGGTTTCTCAACATGGAGTGGGACTCCAGGGAGGGGAAAGAGCGGTTTGCCGGGATCCTGCTACAGGAGTACTCCGAAGAGGAGCAGAAGCTGGTGGGTGAAGCGGTCAACATCTACCCTGGCTCAGGACTGGGCGCCACAGAGGCCCCACACCTCTACAGGCACAATGGCTATTACTACCTGATTGTTGCCGAAGGGGGAACCGAATACTGGCATGCCGTAGTGGTTGCACGCTCAAAAAACATTGCCGGACCCTACGAGTCGGATCCCAACGGAGCGGTTATTACTGCAAGAAACAAACCCGATCTCTACCTTCAAAAAGCAGGTCACGGCTCACTTGTGGAGACACAAAATGGCGAGCTCTATGTGGCCCACCTGGTGGGACGCCCGCTACAGGTGAAAGAGGAGCCGGTGCGCAGGTGTATCCTGGGCAGGGAGACCGCCATTCAGAAGATGCAGTGGACCGAAGATGGATGGCTCAGGATGGCCGACGGTTCATCTGACCCGAAAAAAATGGTGGAGGCCCCGGAGCTGAAGTCCCATCCATTTGCGAAAGAGAATCCAAAGGATGAATTCAAGGCTTCAGAGCTGAGTGTTCATTTCAACTCCCCCCGCCTTCCCGTTACCGAAGATTGGGCCTCACTAAAGGAGAAGCAAGGGAGCCTGACCATCAGGGGCAGGGAGTCACTTACCTCCACACACCATGTGAGCCTGATTGCCCGAAGGGTTAAACATTTCAGTACCCAGACAACAACCGCGGTCGATTTTGAACCAACCAGCTTCCAGCATCTCGCCGGACTCACTGCCTATTATGATGGAAGAAACCACTACATGCTGGCCATCACCCATGATGAGGAGCTGGGAAAGGTGCTGAAAATTATCAGGAGCGATTCAGGAAAATTTGATGAGATCAACGAGGCGATGGTATCCCTGCCGGAAGGAAAAACGGTTCACCTGCGGGCAACCATCGATTCAGAAGAACTGCAGTTCTCCTGGTCACTGGATGGCAAGAGGTTCACTGAAACGGGCCCGGTACTTGATGCCTCTATCCTTTCAGATGAATATGACGGCCTTAACTTCACCGGTGCCTTTATCGGGATGTCGGTCCACGACTACCGGACCATGAGTAAGAAGGCATCCTTTGACTATTTTGAATATATCGGGCACTGATCCGAATTTAAACTTCAGTTCTGTATAGAAACAGGACCAGGTAGATACCTCCTGTTTCTGTAACAAAATCTTAACATGCGCTTAATGCACATGTAATGCTTTTAGGATTATTTTACTTCTGAAACCAATCCTAAAATAATTGAGACTCAAAATCCTTTTTTCCACAGTTTCCATCATCGCGCTGTCAGTTTTCTCCTTCTCTCAGTCGACCGACACTGAATTTCAACCAGCGGGAAAAGCATTTATAAAAGTATTTACAAACTACCACAGCACCTGGACAGATGGTGAAGCTAACAAAGTCTTTGAAATACAGAGGGCCTACTTCGGGTACAAGTACCAGCTGAGCGAACATTTTTCGGGAAAGCTGACCCTCGATGTGGGTGACCCCAGCTTTGGTGATCTGGAGATGACAGCCTACCTGAAACATGCCTATGCGCAATATAAAAAAAGGCGGCTTACTGCCAGGCTGGGAATGATCGGGCTAACCCAGTTTAAGATGCAGGAGGTGATGTGGGGAGGCCGGTACCTGTATAAATCCTTTATGGATGAGCACAAGTTTGGTCCCAGTGCCGACCTGGGAGCCTACGTGGCCTATGATATCCATGAAAAACTGAGTGTGGACCTAACCGTTGCCAACGGTGAAGGGTATAAAAAACTGGAGTCTGATACAGTCTTGAAATATAGCGCGGGGGTTACCCTCCTGCCTTTCCGGGGATTGGATCTTCGCGCTTCTTACGACCACATGGGAACAGACTCTGCCCAGCAGACACTGGCACTTTACATGGGGTACAGGAATGAAAAACTGGCCTTAGGAGCTGAATACAACCAACAACTTAACCACAAAAAGATAGCCGGACATGAACTCACTGGTATCTCCCTCTACGGATCGTACCTGTTGAAAAAGCTCAGGCTGTTTGGACGCTATGACATGCTCTCATCACCAAGCCTCCGCACCGATACCGATCCATGGAACTATGCCAAAGATGGTCAGTTGATCATCGCAGGGATTGAATTCAGACCTGTAAAGGGTCTCGTAGTGACACCCAACTACCAGGGATGGATCCCCGCTGATGCAGGTGGAATATCGCATTCAGCCTACCTGAGTCTTGAAATAAAATTTTAACTGAAAAAAAAGAAGAAACAAAATGAAAAATCTAATCGCAATCATGATCGTTGTCCTGGCACTCTCATCCTGCGGCAGCGGCAGAAATAGCGGCAGTGGAGATGACCGTCAGGAAAAGGTCAGTCTGACAGCCGCAGGGGCCACCTTCCCCCTGCCCTTCTACAACCTGGCCATCAAGAACTATTCAAAAAGCAGTGGCACCCTGCTTACCTATGGAGGGATTGGTTCAGGAGGAGGAATTAGAAGTCTGAAAGACAGGGTAGTTGATTTTGGAGCCACCGATGCCTACCTGAGTGCTGACAAAGAGGGTGAAATGCCGGCTGAGATCATACACATCCCCACCTGTATTGGTGCAGTGGTCATTGCATACAACCTTCCCGGAATCGATGCCTTGAAACTATCCAATGAAAACCTCCAGGATATCTTTATTGGAAAAATCACCAACTGGAACGATCCCGGAATCGGGGAATCCAATCCCGGGGTGACACTTCCCGATTTGGCTGTCACGGTGGTCCACCGGTCTGATGGAAGTGGAACCACCTATATATTCAGCGATTTCATGAGTAAGATCAGTGCTGACTGGGAGCGGGAAGTGGGACGGGGCAAATCACTGAAGTGGCCCGTGGGTTTGGGAGCCAAGGGCAATCCGGGGGTTGCCGGAACCATCAAGCAGACCACCGGCGCGGTGGGTTACATCGGATCAGAATTCGCATTTGCACAGAAAATTCCCGTTGCCCAGGTTGAGAACAGTACAGGCAAATATGTCATGCCCAGCCTTGCCTCGATCAGCGCTTCTGCGAAGGGAGAAATCCCGGACCACACAAAGGTGATGCTTACCTGTTCTGCCGATCCTGATGCCTACCCCATCAGTGGTTTTACCTGGTTGATTCTCTATAAGGAGCAGTCCTATGACAAAAGATCCAAGAGACAGGCGGAGGAGACAGTGAAGTTCCTCTCCTGGATCATTGAAAAAGATGCACAGGCCCTGGCTCAGCAGGTGAACTATGCCCCTCTTCCGGGAAAGACTGCAGCCAAGGCCAGGGAACTTCTGGGGTCGGTAGTATACAACGGAGAGCCGGTAAATCCATGACAGATACATGAATCCAACCAAAATAGTTTTGTTCCTGGCTTCCCTGGTTGTTATTCTTATTACCGCCGGAATGGTGTACTCACTCACGAGTGGCGCCATTCCTGTTTTCAGGGAGTTTGGCTTGCGTTTCATCATCTCCTCTGAATGGAACCCGACAGAGGGCCGCGAGGCGTATGGTGCGCTGCCATTTATAACCGGAACTGTGCTTACCTCTCTGATTGCCATCATTCTCTGTTTTCCACTGGCCATATCTACGTCACTCTTTATCGGAGAGTATTACCGCAGTACACGATTAGCTGCCATCATCAGCACCATGGTTGACATGCTGGCAGGAATTCCCTCCATTGTTTACGGTCTGTGGGGATTCTATGTATTGAGACCATTGATTGTTACACTTGGATGGAGCGCTCAGGGATTCAGCATTTTTACAGCTGGGGTGGTGCTGGCCATTATGATCATCCCCTATGCCACCTCCATCACCACTGAAATTATCAAGATGGTCTCCAACGACCTGAAGGAGGCTGCATACTCGCTGGGTGCCACACGTCGTGAAGTCATATTCAACGTGATCATCCCCAATGCCCGTTCAGGAATTTTTACCAGTTATATCCTGGCCTTTGGCAGGGCCCTGGGCGAAACCATGGCTGTAACCATGCTGATCGGGAACGCCAATGTCATCCCCCGGGGAATATTCGACAGTGGAAACACCATGGCCAGTGTGATTGCCAACCAGTTTGGTGAGGCCGATGGCCTCAAACTGAGTGCCCTGGTGGCCATTGGACTGTTGCTGTTTGTGATTACCGGGCTCATCAATGGCATCGGTAAGCTTATGATCAGGAGATACAGCGTGTGATGGAAAAAGTTCCCGACCATCGGATTGCAAAGGACAGGTTGTTTGCCGCAGGGGTCTTCCTGCTTGCAATGGTGACCATCTCCCCCATTTTACTGATTATCTATAAACTGGTTGTTAAGGGCTACAGACAGATCAACCTGGATTTTTTCTCAATGAAGGCCCCGGACACCTATGAAGCCATGGTGGCTGTCAACTCGGGCGAGATCATTCCCGGCGGTATCCTGAACGGCATCACCGGAACCCTGTTCATGGTTTTTATCGCCGCTTTGATAGCCATCCCGGTGGGACTCCTCATCGGCATTTTCCTCTATGATCAGAAAACAAAACGGTATGCCGGTATCATAAGAGACATTGTGGATATTCTCCAGGGGGTACCCTCCATTGTACTGGGACTGATCGCCTATTTCTGGGTAGTAAAAAATATCACCAACGGGTTTTCAGCCCTGGCAGGGAGCACTTCACTTGCCATCATGATGCTTCCCCTGATTATCAGGTCCACCGAAGAGACCCTGAAGATGATCCCTGAAACCATCAAAGAGGCAGGTTATGCACTTGGCGTCCCCTATCATAAAATTATTCTGAGGGTGCTGATCCCCACCGGATTCAGTGGTCTGGCTACCGGCATCCTGCTTGCCATTTCCCGGGTTATCGGGGAGACCGCACCTCTGATGCTAACGGCCCTGGGGAGCATGGAGGTGAATTTTAATATAGCTAAACCCACCAGCGCCGTATCACTGTTAATCTGGGAATTTTACAACGATCCAAACATGGTTGACCTGATATGGTCCTCCTCCCTGTTTCTGATGATGATTGTACTGTTGCTAAACCTGGTATCGAAACAGGTGATTGCCAAAAAAAGTTAAACAATGAAACGTCCATGACAATAATTACTAATGAATGAATTGATCAAACATATTGATGACCCCATCCTTGAATTACGGAATTTATCGGTGGCCTACAACAAAGATAAACCGGCCGTTACACAGGTGAGTGCCGGGATCAAAAAAAACAGGGTTACCGCCATCATGGGTCCGTCAGGATGTGGCAAAAGCACCCTGCTGCGTGCCATCAACAGGATGCACGATCTCTATCCCAACATTGAGATCAAAGGGGAGATCCTTCTGAACAATGAGGAGACTGCCCATTTGTCAACGATCATCCTTAGGCGAAAGATCGGCATGGTGTTTCAACGGCCCAATCCCTTCCCAACCATGAGCATTCACGACAATGTGATCGCCGGTTACAAACTCAATGGAATCAGGCTTAAGAAGAGTGACAGGAATGATATTGTGGAGAAGTCGCTGCGCGATGTGGCCCTCTGGGATGAAGTAAAGGATTCACTGACAAAGCGGGGCACTTTTTTATCGGGCGGACAACAACAAAGGCTATGCATTGCGCGGGCACTCGCCTTTCGTCCGGATATAATCCTGCTTGACGAACCCACCTCTTCCCTCGATCCTGTGGCCACGAAAAAGGTGGAGGAGCTGCTGATACAACTGAAGGAGCACTATACCATCCTGCTGGTAACACACAACATGTCGCAGGCAGCCCGAATTTCAGATCTCTCCATGTTCATGTATCTTGGTGAGTTGATTGAGTATGGGAAAACCAAAGACATGTTCATCAATCCTGTGGACGGACGTACTGAAGAGTACCTGACAGGGAAGTTTAGTTAAATGACAACCTAAGAGTTATGATGACAAATAAAGACCTGGCCATTCAGAAAATTGAAAAGGAGTTTGAAAAGCTTTCAAACCTCATCCTTGAGCAACTTCTGTTACTTCAGAAAGTAATCAACCAGGAGAAGGATGTCCACAGGAAGAGGATCTTTCAGAAACTGGCAGACAACGAGGAGAAAATTGACAGATACGAGGTTCAGCTTGATGAGCAAATCATCAAGGTGATTGTCCTGTACCACCCCATCGCAACCGACCTGAGACGACTGTTTGCCATTTATCACATGACCATCAACCTGGAGAGGGTGGGTGACCTGGTGGTAAAGATTACCAATACCTGTATAGAGATAACAGACAGCAACTTACTGAGCGCATCTGCACCAACTCTTCAGAACATGCTGAAGATCACTTCAAAGATGGTAAACCGGGCATTGCTCTCCTTCATCAACAATGATGCTGAATTCGCCACATGGACCATCAACAAGGATATGGAGTTTGATGAGTTGAACAGGAAACTGCTGAAGAAGAATATCAAATCCACCGGACTACCCAGAGAGAGTCAACATCTCTTAAACAGCCTGGTGGATGTCAGGTCGATCATCTCATCCCTGGAACGTATCGGCGACAATGCCACCAATATTGCTGAATCATCATTATATTTCATGACAGGATCGATTATGAGGCATCAGAATCCGAAACCGGAGAAATAGTATTATCTTTTAAAACACCAACCATGACCGGAACAACATGAAGATTACCGACCATAAAATATTGATTGTGGATGACGAAGAGGACCTTTGCGAGATCCTGCAGTTTAACCTTGAGGGTGAGGGTTTTACAACCGATGTGGCCCACTCGGCTGAGGAGGCGTTAACAAAAGATCTGCGATCGTTTGACCTGATCCTGCTGGATATAATGATGGGGGAGATGTCGGGATTTCAGTTTGCCAAACTGCTCCGTAAAGAGCAGATGCTCTCTACTCCCATCATATTTCTAACGGCGAAGACTACCGGAGATGATCTGCTTACAGGGTTCAATCTTGGAGGGGATGATTACATCACCAAACCCTTCTCGGTGAAAGAGGTTATTGTAAGAGTCAGGGCAATTCTGAAAAGAGTACCGGGTGCTGCCATGAGTCATGATGCTCCCATCGTGGTGGATGAATTGAAACTCAACTTCAAGAAAAGGAGGCTCCTGATCGGGAAGAGGGAGGTGGAACTGACCAAGAAGGAATTTGAGATCCTGGCCCTGCTTCTCAGCAATGAGGGTGTCATATTCTCCAGGGAGGAGATCCTCAACCGGGTATGGGATGATCACACCATTGTTTCCGAAAGGACCACTGACGTGCACATCACCAGACTCAGGAAAAAATTGGGAGCGTACGGAAAATACCTCAGGAACAAACCTGGATATGGGTATACATTTGAAAAACCAGTCGAATAATTATTGAATCAACCATGATACCAAAATTGAGTTTCAGACAGCGCCTGTTTATCTCATACACTGTCATTTTTGTCATATTCACATTGCTGGTACTGGTATTCCAGTTTCAGCGGGAGAAGGGGTTCAGAAAGAGCCAGCTGGAAAGCCAGCTTGATCACATTGCTGTGCTTACCCACAATTTTATTCGTAGCAATTCGATTGTGGAGGAGGATTTTGGAAAGATTGATTCGCTGGTGGGGATCATCCCCGGGTTGAACATCCGCATTACGGTAATCAATCCGGAAGGTGTGGTGATGTACGACAGCGAGGTAGGGGACTACATATCCATGGAGAACCACCTGCAACGGCCTGAAGTACGCGAATCGGTCGCCTCAGAGTTCGGAGCCAATATCAGGAAGTCCTCCACCACGGGCAACAGCTATTACTATTATGCAAAGTATTATTCCGACTTCTTTATCCGCACAGCCGCACTCTACGATATCCGGATCAAGGATTTTCTTCATGTGGAAAAGCTCTTTGTCACCTACATTGTATCGCTCTTCCTTTTTATCGCCCTGTTGCTCCTGGTTGTAACCAAACGGTTTTCCGATACAATTAACAGGTTGAAAGACTTTGCCATTATGCTTAGCAGCGGTAAAGCACACGACAGCTCCAAACCCTTTCCGGATGATGAGCTGGGGGAAATCGGCCAACGGATTACCACGATTTATGAAGAGCTTCTTCATGCCAAAGAGGAGATTCAGATAGAAAAGGAGAAGCTTTTCAGCCGTCTGAACGCATTGAATGAAGGGATCGCATTCTTCTCTCCTGAAAAGAAGCGTGTGCTGACAAACAACCAGTTCATTCAGAATCTGAATCTTATTTCCGACATATCCACGATCTCAGCAGAGAAGATCTTTGAGATCGCAGCACTGGAACCCATTGTCCGGTTTATCGACCAGCAGCAGGGAAAGCCCGGAGGGTACCAGGCCGATGATCAGCCCAGGGTGGAGATTGACCTTCAGAAGGAGAAACGCTATTTCAATGTGAAGTGTATTTTTTTCCAGGACAACAGCTTCGAAATTGTGATTACTGATACCACGAAGCTGGAGAAACGAAAAATGTTCAAGCAGCAGATGACCTCCAACATTTCACATGAACTGAAAACACCGGTAGCCACCGTCATGGGTTACCTGGAGACACTTCAGCAGAACAACCTGAATGCTGAGAAACAGAAATATTTCATTGATAAAGCATACAGCCAGGCAAAACGGCTCTCCAACCTGATTGAAGACATTTCAACCCTGAATAAAATCGAGGAGGCGGGTTCTCACTATGCTTTTGAGGCGGTCAACATCCAGAGGATCACCATGGAGGTAAAAGAGAATATGCAAAAAAATCTGGATGAGAATCGCATCAAGGTAAACATCGACCTCCCGGGAGATATGGTCCTGCAGGGGAATCAGTCGCTCCTCTTCTCTGTCTTTTACAACCTGTTCGACAATGTCATTAAATACGGTGGGGAGAAAACTAACATTAACCTGACCTGTTACCTGGAAGATGACAAATTCTACTACTTCTCCTTTTCAAACACTGGGACCAAAATAGATGAGAAGCATCTCTCACGCATTTTTGAGCGATTCTACCGCATTGATGACGGACGTTCACGCAAGACAGGTGGTACGGGCCTTGGGCTGGCCATTGTAAAGAACGCCATCATGCTGCATGGAGGAACCATATCGGCGCGCCAGGATACCGGGAAGGGTCTTGAATTCCTCTTTTCACTTAAGAAGTAACCTACTCAAACTCCCTGGGCACCCCGCAGATAAGCTTTTAGGGCTTATGGCCAGCTACTATTACCAATATTTACCAGAACTATACTATTTTTACGGCTTTAAATAAACCATAGCTCCATGGCCGATCAGCAGAAAGAGGCGGGTATCCTGCAGAAAATTCTTAACTGGACAGAAAGGGTAGGCAATGCCCTGCCCCATCCAGCCACCCTGTTTGCCATCTTTGCACTGCTGGCTTTGCTCTTCTCCCTTATAGGCCACTGGCTAAATTGGGAGGTCATCCACCCGGGGACAAAAGAGGTAGTGGGGACCATCAACCTGCTCTCACAGTCCGGGATTCACCGGATCCTGCTGGAGATGGTGGACAATTTCACCTCATTTGCTCCGCTGGGGATCGTACTGGTGGCCATGCTGGGGATCGGGATCGCTGAACAGAGCGGGCTGATCCATGCCCTGATCAGACTCATGGTTCTCAATGCACCCGGGAAACTGCTCACTTTTATAATCGTATTCACAGGCATCATCTCCAATGTAGCCTCCGATGTGGGATATGTGCTGCTTATCCCCCTGGCAGGGGTGATCTATCAGGCCGTTGGCAGGCACCCTGTTACCGGTATGGCCGCTGCTTTCGCAGGGGTTTCCGGCGGATTCAGCGCCAACCTGGTTTTGGGAACTGTGGACCCCCTGCTGGCTGGCCTCTCCACCGAGGCAGCCCAGATCCTTGACCCATCCTACATGGTGAATCCGACGGCCAACTACTTTTTCATGGTGGCTTCCACTTTCGTGATCTCATTTGTAGGCACCTTTGTGACCGAAAGGATCATCGCTCCAAGGCTGGGGGAATACAACGGTGATGCAGGGAAGGACCACTCTTTTGAAAAACTCTCAACCAGGGAGAAAAAGGGACTGCTCATGGCCATGGTCACCCTCATGGGCATCGTTGCCATAACCCTTGTGGGAATCATCCCGGAGAACGGGTTCTTCAGGGGGGA
>JBDLIQ010000076.1:0-20080 GCA_039714775.1 Bacteroidota bacterium | reverse complement strand
ATCCTTGGCAAATTGTACAAGAATGCCCATGTTTGACCAACCTTCATCTACAACTGGTGATTTACCTAATCCGGTAACTCCATCCAAATTGTCATGGCTGGGTGTCGCTACCCATCTTGCAGTAAAATCACCTGTTACAGCACCTACCTGATGGTTAGAAGAGGCCTGTGCAAACATGTAACCCTGGGCGAAGAACATCGCCACAAAAACTAAGAGCCATTTTGTAAAATCCCTTTTCATAATTCTCTGTTTTAATTAGTAAAAAAAATATTAGTGTTTCATAAATAATTCAGTAGCTGTGCCCCTGGATGTTGACAGCCGCACCAGGTAAATCCCTTCTGACAAAGCGGAGAGGTCAATCTGCACGGTGCTGTCTCCGGATACAGTTTGAAGGATCTGCTTTGCTCCAGTAATCGAATAGACTTCAACAGATTCAATCCTCTCCGGAGCATGGATGGTTAACATATCCCTGACCGGATTTGGATAGAGTTTAAATTCAGGTGTGTAATCCTCCCCGAACTCCTTGATGCCCAGTGGCGGCTCGTAAGGAGCCCTGTATTTAGCCCTTGATGCCGGATCCCAGTTCAGGTTGCCAATGGGCAGGCCATCATGACCGGCTGTCAGCATGGCTGCATTGGTGATCTCCAAAGCTCCCTCCGGCAGGGGCCACTGTATGCCTGTACAGATGTCATCCCCGAGATACGCGTCATAATTGCGATGAACAGAGGTACCCCAGCCATCGGTTGTAGATGTTTCCCTGAGATCCCTGCAATACTGTGCCACAGCACCTGTCACCCAGGTATCCATCTCTGTATCGGCAAATTGAGGATCCACCTCTGCAAGGTTGGCCTCTTCAATTAAATAGGGATAGCCTGCATCATCATCAAACATCGATTGTGTTCTCAGATTCATCCACAAAGGAGCAGTAACCGGATCAACATCTGAATGGGGCGGATCATAGTTGGCATAATCGGCATAGTAATCTTGCAATGCCTGGGGGGTGTAGTAAGCGTTGTGGGTCACATTGATGGTCCTGTTTTCTTCCACATCACCCCAATTAGAAGCAATCCGGCCCAATGCATCTAATGATATAATAGCCAGTGAATCGCCATCGGCCTCATACCAGGAGCCGCTGGTTCGTGCATGGTCGGTATCTCCATAGGCAGCATAACCATAAAAGAGGTTGCTGCGGATATTTGCATTCACCAGCAACCTCATATGCAATGCATCGATGGCTGATGTCATGATCGTGTTGTGTTCAAAAACCACATAATCAGCAACATGACCTTCATGAAGCAGCCAGTAGCTGTTGTTGTTAAAATAGGTGTTGTTTGTAAAGACCAGGGTGTCGATGCGGTTTCCGTTCCCAAAGTAGTTTTGCTGACCTATCCAGGGAAGACTGGGCCATTCACCATTTCTAAAGACACAGTCTTTGATGAAGATTGAATTATGCTGACCTGTGAACTGCAGCGCGTTCCCGGTAAAGGCGTTAAAAACACAACCTTCAACCTCAACCCTTAAACTATCCCCGTCAAACAGGATCCCTTTGAGGAAGTCCGACGTAAAAGCACGGTCCAGGTTCACCCTTTGAAAGAAGATGTTTTTGAAAACATGGGTATCGCTATCTCCAATCAGCTTAAAATGGTATCCCAGCACACCGCCTGTGGATGTATACTCGGGCACAATCAGCGGCGGCCTTCCATCCCCCTCTTCAGCAACCAGCCGTAATGAAAAGTCAATATCCATTCCATAATCCAGGACATAGATACCCTGATTTTGTGCATCCTTGTACCTTTCAAGTCTGTAAACCCGGTTCGGATTTTTCCTCTCTCCGTTCTCCAGCGTGTCTGCCACAATATAGTGTGCCAGAGCAGGCTGATTAGGATTACCCTCCCAGTCCGTATACAATGGAGGTACATCCAGTGTATCCGGATCCTGGGCAAACAGGCCCATGGTTCCTATAAAAATTGCAATAAGTAAAAGTCTCAACTTCATATCAGTCAGCTTTAATTTACCAATTCATCTACTCTTTAAACTTCATTCGAAGACCTATATCAACGGTCATTCCGTAATGTTGTATTCTTGAATCCCATGCAGACCCCCTGACCAGATCCACATCTGTTGCTGAGGTGATGTTATTCACATTACAGAACAGCTGCATCCCATACCAGGGAAGCTCCTGTTTTACAGAGAGATCCCACCTTAAATAATCATCGGACAAGGCAGATAGTTCCGGCCAGACATCGGCGCTGGCAAAGATGCGGGCCTGGTAGAGCATGGAGATGCGGGCGGAGAAGCCCTTATAATCATAACCGATCTGAACATTCACCACATCATCCGGCTGATCAATTAACCGCGCTGTATAGAAGGTATCTGTGTTGACCCAGACAGGAGGATCCCATGGGTTAACAGCGTGATTCTCAATTACATTATAAGGATATCTGGCATCTGAGAAGATATGGGTATAGTTTACATTTAATACCAGCCCCTTCAACACCCCCGGCAGATACCAGAAGCTGGTCTGCCAGTCAATCTCCACTCCTTTAACATATGCAGTGTGAGCGTTATTGGCTGTGGTATAGATAACTTTACTGTTTATATATTCGGCCGGCAGGTCATCAATGTAGGTGGAGTCAACGATCATTCTCCTGCCAAGGTCAAAGATCATCTTGTCGATCTTCTTGCTGAAGACCCCAAAGGTGAAGAGGCCGAGGTGATCTTTCTTAAAGGAGAGGTAGAGATCAAGATTTTCGGAGTGTTCCGGCTCCAGTCTGTAGTTGTTCCAGCTCACCTGGTCCCACCGGGTATCCGAACGGGGTGTTATTCTTATGTAACCTGGTCTGGAGAGGGTCTGGGTATAGGCAAACCGGATATCAAACCACTCGGTCACATTCGCCTTCAGGTGAATCATCGGAAGCAGGTAGCTGTTGTTCCGTGTCATGGTTGTATCCAGACTGCTGTAACCTGGCATCGGCTTGTATTCATTGAACTCCCTGTCAGAAGTAGCAAACCACCCCCTGGTTGCAGTATAGATCGTCCTGTTATGCTCATACCTGACGCCGGGAATAAACTTGAGATGTTTTCCGAAGTTGATCTCAGACAAAATATAGCCGGCATAGAAGTACTCACTCCCTGAGTAGTCATAGGTTCGCGAAGCCCTGTTATAGTAAGCATATGACACATCATTCAGCGCATCCTGGTTATCCTGAATGGCACCTAAAGCACCCTCCAGCAGATCGAGATCGGGGACCGGTCCCATGTAGTATTTCCCATCCAGGTAGTTCCTGTGGTCAAATTCACGGTCCATAAAGAGCGGATAGATCAGATTTTCTGCAAAGTCTACATAATCTTCAGGGCTACCGCCATAATAGGCAACCATGGTATCTCTCATCCATGGATATGCATCCAGCATGGTGTTATTGGCCCCGTGGCCAAGGTTCAGGTTGCTTCCATAGGCTGTCCTGTCATGAAACCGCTCCTTGTACCTGTATTTCCCCCCAGCCTTGATATGGCCATTCACCTGGGTCGAGATTGCAAAATCATACTGCAGGTCAAGAGAGGCTTCCAGTTGCCTCTCTTCAGTAATGGAATAGTTCTCATCAAGCTTGTCAAATTCTGCTATGGTATCATTAATGGTCTTGTATTGAAGAAGTTGGTGCGGAGGCAGGCTCCCTCTCCTTATATCATTCTCTTCCGGAAGAAACATTCCGTCTCTTTGAGAGAAGTAGAAACCAATATTTTGTGGTGTGGTGCTCTTTGAAAAAGAGTGAGAAGCTTTTGCATCGATCTTCAGGTTATTGAATCGCTGCTCATAATTCAGAATATTGCTATAGGTCTGCAGATCATAGGCCTCCCGTTTCCCTGTATATTTCACGGGACTTGGAGCTGCAACAGTATAACCCTCGGTATACCTGTCGATCTCTGTTCCACTCTGGCTGTAAAAGTTCTTAAAATGGAATGAACCCCCTTTAAGCCTGTAATCCATAACCAGGGTGGAGCCATACCGTGAGCGCTTTCTGATGATATCGGCCATTGAAAAACTGGTGGTAAATACCTGGTTCTCTTCACCAACAATCGGATCGGATATACCGGCTTCAACATTGTAATCGGCACTCAATGTATTCGCACTTCTGTTCCTCTGCTCTATATTTCCCTGCAGGTATACCCCCAGTTTATCATCAAAAAAACGGTTGCTCACATTCCCGGTGAGCATGTAATCTGAAAAGGTGCTTTTCAGGTTGTTATAACCACCCTGCACCACAAGGTCCGACCTCCAGCCCGGATCGGCATCCCTCAGCTTAAAATTGACCAGGCCGCCAATAAAATCAGCATCCTTGTCAGCCGTGGCCGCCTTGATCACCTCAATGCCATCCAGTGAATAGGGGGAGATCATGCTGATGTCTGAGCTCCGGTCGGAGCCGGAGGCTGCCATAGAGATCCCTTCGAGTGTAATTTTGGAGTATTTGGGAGACAATCCCCTGACCACCACCTTGTTTCCTTCACCTCCCACCCTTTTGATGGAGACCCCCGGCAGACGTCCGAGGGTTTCGGCTGCATTTGCATCAGGAAGCTCCTGGATCCGCTCTGCTGATACCACATTCCGGATATCCTGTGCATTCAGCTGGTTGTTGATCGCTTTCAGCTGTCCGCGTGCCTGGGCAGTGACCACCACCTCATCCATCTCGAATCCACTGTAGACAATTTCGATTTTCAGATCTGTAATTCCACCTGCGGCAACACCCACTCCCACCTGCTTGTCTTCATACCCGATATAGGAGATTTTCAGGAGATAATCACCGGCTGGAATATTGGTCAGGATAAACCTTCCTTCCGGATCAGTTATAGTGTTATGGCTGGTACCCTCCACAACCACATGGGCACCAATCATGGTCTCTCCGGTTTGAGGATCGGTGATCACCCCTGATATGGTCCCCTTTCCCTGTGCCAGGAGGGTTCCTGATGCAGTAAGAACCACGACAAGAATCAATGTTACTTTTTGCAGGCTTCGTGAGAAGTGCTTCATAATGATACCTCTATTGTCTTTATTATCAGGCATTTTAAGAATCATCTGCGGGGTACAAAAAGAACGGTCAAGCTTTACGCGTTAAGCTTAGAGTGCTAAAATAGATTATTTTTATATATGATCAAAATATTCGTTGATTTTTTTAGAAGCTTTGTAACATAGCGTGTTATGTACGCTAATATGTTATGATGCTATTTCATGAATACCATGCTATGAGAATTTAAAAACCCTTCAGCATGCATGCGATAAAAATAGAGACCCGGAGCTACTGCCTCCCCCCTGTCGTTCTGACCTTGCCATATGACATCATGGTTTCCGGAAGCTACTACCCGGTTGACCAGCGTAGCGATTTTCTGACCGTAAATATTGTATACTGAGATGTTTACTTTCATCTCACTGGCAATTGAATAACTGATTGTTGTCGATCGATAAAAGGGATTGGGATAAGCCAGGGAAAGCGTATTCCTGACAGATGTGATCAAATCAGTATGCACCCCATAATGATGGACCAGGTCCCACGATATCATAAACTCATCCAGAATCTCTCCGTTGGAGTTGATTGCTTGTACATTTAGACTATCCCCGTTTATACGAACTGCTGTAAAGTGGTATTCATCTGCTACAGCAACAATATTTTCGTTTGTTGAATCAGGAGGGTTAATTGGTGCGCCACCACCGCCCGTGGTTACATGCTGAACACCGTTCGCTTCAGCCCTGGCATAATTATGGTTATGGCCTGCAAAAAAAATCTGTACACCATATTCTTCACACAAAGGTTGGATATAATCGCGGATCTCCTGAGGGTCTCTGTGACCACCTGCGGACCAACCTGCACGGTGAGCAAAGATAAACTTCCATCTTTTGTCGCTGCCGGCAAGGTCATCAGCTATCCAGGCATATTGATCAGATCCTTCGGTATATTCTCCATATATATCCAGCAAGGCGAAATGTGCAGGGCCATAATCAAAAGAGAAATAGAAGCCCTCTGCAGATACCCAGGGAAGTGGGAAATATTTCCTGTATAGCACCCCTGATTCTTCATGATTGCCGTAAGCGCTTATATAGGGGGTTGTTGCCAATATTTTCAGGAAGCCGGTCATTGCTGTAGAAAAAAACTGGGTGTTCCAATCCTCCTCCAGATCACCATCGTTTACAATATCCCCTGTTCCCATTAAAAGGGATTGAAATTCCGGGAACTGTTCCCTATACTCCACCATGGCATCGGCCACCATATTGTGTCTTCCCGGAAAGTCGCGCGTATCACCATATACAAAAAAACTGATTTCATCAACATCCGGAGAGGGCGACGATACAAATGATCCATCAGTTGTATCCCTGGAGGTAATCACCCTGTAATAATATTTTGTTCCTGGTTGGAGATCATCAATGATGCACCGATGCAAATGATCTTCACTGTACTCATAGGTAGTGTCTCTGCCAGCAGAGGTATTTGAATCCAATCCCCATTCAACAAAACAGGTATCCTGTTTGGTCATCTGCCAGTTTACACGCATTTGATCATCCAACCCGGTAAAGACCAGGTAGGGCTGTTTGATGAAGGTCTTCCCATCGTGTAGTAACAGTTCTAAATCAAAACTTATATCAGGATCATAAAATGACCTCTGGTGTATCTCCACAGCGAGGATATTTTGTCCTGTGATTAACGCATCCTTTGGTATATCGTACTCAAAAAAGAAAGTACGCTCTTCATCCTCCTCAGCTATTGCCCAGGTTGGTGTTCGATAATTAATTTCATATGTAGGCATATTCTTGCAGCGTACAACCTCATCTCCGTTCAGATAGACCACTGCACCATCATCTTTCAATAGACGGATCAATAAAGCCTTAAATCGGGAGGTGTCGTCAACCGTAAAAAAGTGACGGAAATAGGTGGTTAAATATTTTTGTGTGCTATCCGGACCGAACCCTACTACCGTTCGCTCATCCCCATCACCGTACCCCAGCTGTGCAGGGCCCTCCTTCCATGCCGCATCGTTATATGATTGTTCCTGCCATATAGTGTCCTGGTCGGAACCATTATCAAGATATTTCCAAACGGCGCCTTTAGGGATCAATATCTCCTGTCCGGACAATATGGTGCTTACCAAAATGATTGCTGTTACTAAAAAGAGTGGTCTGGTATTTCCCATAATTGAAGATTTCTGGTTTATTTCCGAATCTGGCATGCAATCGATTTTGTCAGGGGAAGCAGAGAATACCCAACCTTTACGCGTTAAGCTTAGGGTGCTAAAATAGATCTTTTTTCAAAACGAACAAAATATCAACCTGCTTTTTGAAAAGGGAATTGATCTTGAGTCCCGGAATCCGCTTTGATTTGAAACAACTATCTGTTACTTTTATCCAACCAAAAACAGTAGGAGCCAAATACAATGAAAACGATGAATAGAAGGAGTGTATTGAAAGGGCTTGCCGGCATCCCGGTACTTGGGTTTTTAGGAGTGCAGATGCTCAGAAAGGCAAAATATGATCATGCCCATGATACCCGAAGAGAGATCCTGAACCAACTGGGAATGGATGATATAGAGCCACAGATTAAGCAGGTGCAGGCTCCATCCAAAGGCGATCTTCTGCGCATTGGCATCGTGGGATTTGGCGTCCGTGGAGGCCAGCTGGCCAAAGCCCTTGGTTTTATGGAGAGGGAGAGGTTTAAGATACCGGGGGAGGCAGAGAAACTGACCACACAGATAGAGTTCGGGAATCTGAATGTGGCGGTAACCGGGATCTGTGATGTATTTGACCTGCACGCCGAGAGGGGCCTGGCCACCGTACAGCATGACATCCATACCGGGGGTGAGTTTGCAAAAAAGCATCCTGTTAAAAGATACAGCCGGTACCACGACATGCTGGCCGACAAGGAGATCGATGCGGTGATTATCACCACACCTGATCACCACCATGCCCAGATGACCATCGACGCGATCAAGGCAGGGAAACATGTCTACTGTGAGAAGAGCCTGATCAGAAGAGAGGAGGAGATCCTTCCGGTCTATGAGGCTGTAAAAAACTCCGACAGGGTCTTTCAATTGGGACACCAGTACCCCCATAATGCCGTATTTAAACCGGCCAGGGAGATTATACAAAGAGGTCTCCTTGGAAAGATCTCCCATATAGAGACCACCACCAACCGCAATTCTCCACAAGGAGCGTGGATCAGACACCTGGACAAGAGTGGTAATCCCAAACCGGGCAATGAGCGGTCCATCGATTGGAAACAGTGGCTTGGCTCCCTTCCCCATGCACCCTTTTCCATTGAAAGATATTATGGATGGGCCAGGTTTTTCGACTATGACACAGGGCTGTACGGACAGCTTTTTTCACACGAATTTGATGCTGTCAACCAAACCTTGAATATTGGGATTCCCTCTTCGGTTGTAGCATCGGGTGGACAATATATTTATAAAGACTTCGGTGAGATCCCCGATGTACTGAACACCACCTTTGAATATCCCGAAAAGGAGCTGACCCTCACCTACAGCGCCAACCTGGCCTCCTCTGCAATCCGTCCACGCACCATTTACGGACAGGATGCCTCGATGACCCTTGGGGGGGAACTTACCCTCACCCCTGACCGGGACTCGAAACGTTTCAGCGAGCTGATTAAGCAGGGAGTGGTCGACCCCTCCTCCCCCATGCTCTCAATCCTGCAGGGAGAGAAGCAGACCGGAGGGCCTGATGCGATCACTTCGGCCACCTCTCAATACTATGCCTCAAGGGGCCTCACCTCAACAGTCATCGGAGGGGCAGAATGGGATGTGACCCACCTGCATATAAAGGAGTGGATCGACTGCATCCGCAATGGTGGAGAACCTTCGTCCAATATCGAAAAAGCCTATGAAGAGGGTGTTGCCATTGCCATGGCCGACATCTCCTACCGTGAGAACTGCCGCACCCGGTGGGACCCTGATAGCAGGAAGATTATAAGGGTTTGATTTTGCTCTTTACCGGTCAGAAAAATGCAACTCTGCAAATGCAATGTACCGGTCCCAGTCATACGCGGTGATGTTATGCACCCCTTCACGCAGATGGTACCCAATTGAGTTGCTTTTATTAAAAAGCGCATAAACCGGCGTTGCCTGTTTTGCAGCAAGGAACTCACCAGTTGGGTCAGCCCAGGAGTCCTCCCCGGCACTGGCGATATAGACCGGCCGCGGTGCCATGAGCGAAATCAGCATGTGCTGATCCACCGGCAAGGCATCTTCATGCCCACTGTACTTTCTGAAATTGCCACAATACCACTGTGGCGCAGCTGCAACCGAAACTTCAATGGTCTCACCAAACCGTCTGCGGAAGAGGGCGGCCCCTCCGCTCCCGGAGTTATTCGAAATGGTAATGGCAAACCTTTTGTCCGTGGCACCTGCCCACAATGCGGTTTTACCCAGTCGCGAATGTCCAAGAACAGCCACCTGGTTTTCATTGATTTGAGGATCTGTTTCAAAATAGTCCATGGCCCTGCTCAAACCCCAGGCCCAGGCCGATATGGAGCCCCACTGATCTGCATCCGGTCTGTTCTGTCCCTCCTTGTAAAACAGGGGATGAATCCCATTTTGAAATCCATCATCAAAATCGGGATCTATGTCACCATAAAAGATGGTTGCCAGGCCATACCCCCGGTCAATAAGCTTCTCAACCTGCCAGCGCTGATCCATCACGCCACGCCCCGCTTCCGTAGAGCGGTGATTTTTCACATTGATCACACTTTTGTTGATCACATATCCATCTGCAACCGCAATGTTTGTATCCGGATAAACTGTATGGTTTCCAAAGAAGTTAAGCCCGAGAAAAAGAGGATGATTCTCCTCTCCATTATCAGGAAGATAGATCAGTATGTTCATTCTTACTGTATCACCCTCGTTGATAAAGAGCGCCGTCACCTCCTTCATCAGCGCCTTCCCGCTAATTGCACCGGGAATCTCCTTTGTGGTGACAAACTCAACCCGGCCGTTCCACTCCGGAACCCGGCCATATATCTCGTTTTTGTACAGGTCCAGGATCTCAGGCCGCCGTTTTTCCATCCAGGATAGACGATCGGTAATCGCTTCATCCGCTTCATCAATCAGGAGATCGGGTAGTATATACTCCGGCACCCTGCTTTCATCCGTATTGGCCTTGTCAATGTAATATTCCCAGTCGATGGGTTTTACGGCACTGTCTGATCTATCTTTTTGATTTACACAGGAGAATAGCAGGCCGGAGATAACCAAAAACAGAACCCAATATATGTGAAAAGACCTCACTCTTCAGGCCATTGGTCCGGCAGCCGGTATTCATACTCCGGGAAGTTTGCTTTGGAGTCCCCAACCCGGATATACCTTCGGCTCACCTGTTCCAGGTTGTTGTCTCCTTTTGCCTCCAGTTCTGTCATGATCATATAACCGCCCGGTTCATCCGGAAGTTTAACGGAGAGGGGAATAAGCTTCTGCCAGAACTTCTCAAGCAGAACGGGTATGGTTTTGGAAAAAACAGTGTCACCCCCGCTGTTGATAATGGTGAGATGAATGTTTCCCTCCATTTGCACAGGCAGGTCATTTACGGCCAGCAGGTTCAGGGTGATGAGTGAACCGGGCTCATAATGGTTCGGATTTCTCAAATACCTGCCATCTTCCAGATCTACAAAAACTGCAAAGGGTTTCATGGCATGGTATTGCACCAGCAGTGCCTGTGAAGGTTCAAGCGCTGCAATCCGGTGGATGAACCAATCACCGGTATGTCCACCGTTGTTGGTCAGATAAGGGAATGAGATCACCCCTGAGAATTGTCGTGCCGAGCGGATCTCTTCTGTTTGTATTCCCAGCAGATAGGCCTGGAAACTCCATCGCTCCACTGCAGTTGCACCCTTTCCGAGATACCATTCGTAAATATCCCTGCCAGAATAGATCTGGCTGCCGTCCGGTTCAAAATACTCATAGTTTTCTCTGTACGGCGTGATGTCACGATCTGTGAAATTTCCATAGGTCCTGATGGCCGAGTGCCTTCCATCCCGGTGTTGCCAGAGCCATCCATACTCATTCAGGATCATGGGTGAGGTGATGTTCGGGAAATAATCGAATCTCGCATACTTTGGGAACAATCCTCCAAAACGGTACTCATCCCGCTGACTAATTACATCCTCATCGGTCGACCACCATCCATGGTGCAGTCCATAGAGATGAATCTCCCGCATATCGACAGGCACACCGGTCATGGCATTCCAACCCGCATCCCAGATCCGGGTGGGGTCCAGCTTCCTCAAAGAAGGTATCAACACTTCACCGATAAAAGGCTGTTTGTTTTCATTCAGCGCATCCCAGATTACAATGCTTGGATGGTTCCCGTCTGTCCACACCCAATCTTCATATTCGGTCATCAGCTGACTGTCTCTTCCACGCAGGTTCCACATGGGATATTCATTCTGAATCAGAAACCCGTGTTCATCGGCCAGATCGTACCAGAATGAGGGCAGGATTCCCACACTCACCCTGAATATGTTCCACTCCATTGCCCTGGGAATACCGACCATCAGTTTCTCCACCCACTCCCTGTCCCAGGGCAGACCAGCCCGTTCCCGGTCTTCAAAGAAACGATTCAGTGTGATGGCGGAACCAAACATGCGAATCTCCTCCCCATTGAGATGAAACCGTCTCTCAACTGCCTTAAAATCGCGCATACCAAAGGTTACAGCCAATTCATCCGAAGCTCCGATCCAGCTGTAATCACCGGGTGGACGCTGGTTTTCCGGGTTGCCGTAATCGTCAAAGTATTTGGCATCGGCAGTGACAGAGATAACTGTTTCATACAGAAAAGGATCAGCGGGTGACCAGGGGCGGGCCCCGGGAAGCTCCATCTCTAACCGGATCTGTTCAAACTGCTGACACCTTAGCTTTCCCTTCTGTTCAACAGTCTGACTGACCCTCTTCCCGCTCTGCTTCTCCCTTAGAAAGGCTGAAAGGGTGTACTCGATCTCAGAATACTCCATGTTCCGTTCCAACACCTTTGCCCTGTTCTCCAGCTTCAGTTTCACCTCCGCCCTCTCCCCTTCCATATCCGGAAGAACAAGGGCGCGGTGAATCTGCATGGGTCCGGTAAAGGAGATCGAAACATCGTCCCAAATACCCGGGATATCGGTAAATTTTTCCCTGTCGAACCCGGTGGCAGACTCCTTGGGCAGCCAGGCCCTGTCACCAATCCTGACAAGCAGAATATTCTCTTTTTCATAAGAAATATGGTCTGTCAGATCTGCCTCAACCGGCGTGTTACACTGCATATAAGTGCCGCAATCGTGCCCGTTTAAGATGACCTGGGTATTATACCGGCTTTTTAATATTTTAAGCACTGCGAATTGGTGTTCCAGCACCTTATCCACTTTGAATACAAACCGGTACCAGCTGTAGCGCGGTTCATGCTTTCCTGAGAAATAGGCCTCATACTGCTCAATTTTGGGGGTTGCCAGATCGATGAGCCCGGGTACCTGTATGGTACGGGTAAACTCTTTGGGCGGGAAAGCTGTTCTGGTCTGCTCAAACTCCGCAATACCGTTTAGCGAAATGGTGGTGCGTACATCCTGTGCCGGCACCGGGGTGACCAGAACCAACAAACCAACCAGCCACAGAATCTCGATTGCCCTTTTCATCATAGAATATTGTATTTATAACCTTATGTAGATATATGACTGGTTAAACTACACTTTATCAGGAAGCTCGTAAGGGGGTCTGTATGCTTTGGTCAGGTATGAATCTGCCTCCGGATCGTTGATAAAGCACTCAGCATGCGGATTGAAGTTGAGGGTTCTTTTTAACCTTCCTGCAATAATGCCCAGGTGACTGAGCGAAGTCGAGAGATGCCCCTCCATAATGTCGGCATTGAGATCCTGCCACCTTCCCGAGCGGACACAATCGATGAAATTGGAAAAATGGGCAACCACGGCATCCTCGCTCCCCGGGTTATCGCTGATAAACGCAGGCCCCTTCTCCTCCCGGTAACTGGAGAAACCAGTAGGCCCAACCTCAATATCGGTAAAGTAGGACTGGCTGATTCCCACATCTTCGCTGGCAACACTCATCCACCCCTTTGAACCATAGAGCAGGTTACCAATTCTGATACCACCTTCATCATTGGTACCCAGTCCCCTCACCTCGAACTGCAGTATGCGGCCATCTTCATATTCAAACTCCAAATGCTGGGTATTAAAGGTCTCCTGGTCGCTATCCCATACAAAGAAGTTTCCGCTTCCCTGTATCCTTACCGGATGGGTCATCTTATCCAGTGCCCACCTGCCGATATCTGTCTGGTGCGGGCCCTGGTTCCCCAGATCCCCATTCCCCGTATCCCAGAACCAGTGCCACTTATAATGGAAGCGGTTTTCATTGAAGGGACGATAGGGAGCCGGCCCAAGAAAAGCATCCCAGTTGACCCCGTCAGGAATCGGGCTGTTTTTCGTATGACCTATGCTGCCCCTCGGTTTCAGACAGAGCCCTTTTGCCATATAGATATCTCCCAACCCTCCGTTCTGTATAAAGCCCATTGACTCCAGAACACTTTTACTGCTTCGCGCCTGGGTACCGGTCTGTACCACCCGGTTATATTTCCTGGCCGCCTCCACCATCTTCCTTCCCTCCAGAAGGGTGTGAGATACAGGCTTCTCCACATAAACATCCTTACCCGCCTGACAGGCCCAGATGGTCTGCAGGGCATGCCAGTGGTTGGGGGTGGCGATGGAAACAGCATCAATATTTTTGTCTTCCAACACCTCCCTGTATTCGGTCACTGTTGCCGGCTTTTGTCCAAAGAGCTTCTCCACCTCAGCAGCCGCTTCCGGGAGCAGCCGCTCATCGATATCGCAGAGGGTGGTCACCTTCACATTGGGGATTTGCGCCAGGGCGCGGTAGTGGTTCTTGCCCCGGCTCCGGATCCCGATCACCGCCACATTCACCATATCACTGGCACTGAAACTACTGGCCGAGAGCTGTACAATTGGAGCGGTCACCATGGCTCCTGTGGTCACCATGCCCGACCTTTTCAAAAACGAACGTCTGTCAATGTTCTCCATAACAATCTTATAGTTACAATTTATACCCTTTCTCAGGAAACAAGATACAGAGAATTGGCCGAATATCAGTGTTTGATTTAGAAAGGTCGCTACTGTAATAATCTATTGATCTATAGAAGATCATGACTATGAATCCTGTTAAAATCTTATTACCAGTCTTATAATTTTACTTTGATGGGTTTACGATCCCGCGATCCGGCTGGTATACCGGTAAAGACTCTCTTCCAGGAGCCTCCATCCCCGATCCTGAGGGTAAAGGCACCTTCACTAAATACCTTCGGGACATAGCTGTCTCCATTGATCCTCAGGGTATAGACAATCTCACCTGTGGATTCATCCTCCACCTGGATAACAGGATCCTCCAGGCCCTTTACCCTGACCTCGGGCAACCAGGCTACTGCCTTGCGGCCGTAATTATCCTCCTGGTTGATGGTGACGGGCCAGCCCGGGAACTGGGCTGCATCGCTTTTTGTTACATCCACCCCCCTGGGCCAGCACTCCATGGTGATGGTCCGCTCCTCTTTATTGAAACGGATAATTCCATGTCCTGCAGCCAGTTTTCCCCAGGCTCCATCCTCTCTCCATTTAGGATAGATGGCATTATTCTCGTCGGGATTGGCATAGGCATACATGGTCACTTTGTTATGAAATCCATCCAGGTATGCCCCGGTATGTTCCAGCCTGTCATTCACCGGATTGATCCCCTCTTCAAGGGGAAGCCATTTTCGTGGATAGAAATTGACGATGGAGGGGACACAGAAGGAGTATCCGGCATCGTTCCAGTCGTCGATTCCGTGGTGTACCACCGTGGCCAGGTGCTGATCGCCCCCGATCATGAATGCGTACGATTTCCGGATCTCGCTCAGGGCCCTGTTCCTACCCGACTGTGGCCACCCGTTGGCATCCAGATCGGCCACCAGGCGTTCTCCATGGTGTATGTGTGCGGCACCGGCAAAAACGGTTGCAGAGAGCACAGCTTTCATCTCCACCTGCTCCCACTCCTCTCCCCACTCCTGCAGAAAATGCAGCTGTCTTGCACCCAACAGTTGAGTCCCCTTTACATCGACCCTCTGCGGATCATAAGCGGGATCATTGATGTGGTCGGGACGGGGACCCTGCTGAGGGACCACCCCTTCGGGCCCTGTCTTAAATTTCCGGTCCTCGACAATCGCAAAGTCGATGCCCCCCACCTTAAGAGAAGTGTAGTAGACCCCGATACCCTGTTTGACCGGTTCCGGATCGTAAGGATCAGGCAGGTGCGATGTCTGTGCCCGTTCCACCTCTTTTACATAGGCTGCCGGCATGAAGTACCCCCCGTCGGTACCAGCCATGCTCTTTGATTTTTTCCCTTCAGCTCCCCATAAGTTGGACTGTCCCACATCATGGTCGTCAGGAATGCAGATGGTTGGCCGGTCTCTGATCACCTCGCCAAACTGCCTTCCGAAGAGCAGCCAGGCCGCCAGGTGGTACTTATGATCATAGGACTGGTCTCCCGAAAAGAAGAGCAGGTCAGGGTCCTGCGCCTTGATATTGGCAATCAGATCCGGACGCAGGGTCCGGTCCCTGTTTGAGTTTCCTGTAAAGGCAGCCACAACGATGGTCTCCTTATCCACCGGGTCCTTCCGGATCTTTCCGTAATAGAAGGCCCTCTCCCCATGCACGGCACGGTAATCATGGTCCCTGCTATCATCCCAGTCCTCAATCCGAAAGCTTGCCGTCCAGCTGCGTGCATCATCAACCCCGCTGTTGTAGCTGTTCTCAATAACCTGCCCCCTTGCAATCTCCTTCCAGTCACCTTGATCACAGATCTCAAGCCGCACCAACCGGTCATCCCCTTCATCAAGAGGATACAACTGAACGGTCATTTTCATCACCTGATCCTGCACAGTATAGAGGGCAAAACAGATCTGATCCTCTTCCGGAACATCAGGAATGACCGGGATGCTTCTCTGTGCATAGGATACTCCAAAAAAAAAGGTAAAAAAAAGAGCGGATAATAGAGCGGCTTGACGTTTCATACAGGCAAATTAATCTTTTTCATATCTGAAAAACAAGACTTCGTTGGGATTAATGGAAAAACCGCCTTGACTATTTGTAATTTCCATGCTCTCTGGCAAGCTTCGCCAGCACCTGCACCCGCTCCTTCGGAACTTTTGGTGATATGGAACAGGCGGTGCTCAAAATGAAACCTCTGTTTTGCATCCCGGTTTGCATCCTGCCAATAACATCCTCACGGATGGAGAGGTCGTTACCATTGAGTAGTGTATTGACCGAATCAATGTTGCCCTTAATAAACATGTTGTCCCCGACGCGGTTAAAGGCATCGGCCAGTTCCACATCACCAATGGGTGGCGGATCGAGGCACTCCAGTCCGGTAATCCCCGACTCGGCCATGATCTCCAAACGGTCGTTGATATGGCCGCAGGTATGCACATAACCGGGTATTCCCTGCGCTTTGATGGCATCGCTCACCTGGGTCAGATAGGGCAATTCAAACTGACGGTAGAATTCAGGTGATATAAAACCCATTCCGGCAAACGGAGATGAAATTTTTATGGCATCCACACTTGGATGAGCAGCCAGTCCCGTTGTCATCTTCACAACCCCGACTGTGTATTTTTCCAGAATTTTCGTCACCTTTTCGGGCTCCGTGATCATCGCCACAAGTCCGTTCTCATATCCCAGCAGATCGAGCATATAATCGAGCGGTGAAGAGACCTCCCCGTGCAGAGAGTATTCTCCACCGGTCTTCTCTTCAAGAATATCAAAGATCCTGTATGGGTCCTCATCACCTATAAAGACGTAACAGCCCTTCGATGCTGCGATATAGTCTAAAGTCTCCGGAATATCATCGGGATTGACATCTTCCAGATTTTTCTCCCTGGGCTCGAAGAAGTGGCCCACAGGCAGGTCATCATCCACATAGGTTTCAATGCGGTCCTTAAAGGTGGCTCTTTCAATTCCGTCAACCATCTCCAACTTAAGGATTTTTTCACGCCACTTTAAATCGTGTCCATGAAGGCCAACCAGGATACCGTCAAAATCAAAACGGTCTCGTAGCCATAGAAGCGCCTCGGCGAATTTGTCCACATCGAGCCACAACTCCATGGGTGTAATTCCAGCCTCTTTTAACTGCTGGTTCATAAATCCGATACTGAACTGGCTCATCACCGGCACGCGGTCCGGTTGTTCCATGTTCATCGCTTTCTTCATACGTTCTCTTGGTTTCATACGTTCTATGTTTATTTGAATTCAAACTATTAATGCTATTAAATCTCGAAATAGTCTCTGTTCGTCCAAATTGAATATCTTCATTCCTGCTGTTTTTCCATTAATCTCCTAATTCAATAGTCTGCTGCAGGTGAATATCCCTTGAAGAATTACCTGCCAAGATGATGAACTCACCCGGCTCAACTACCCAGCCATTGGCATCTTCGCTGTAAAAAGAGAAAGCGTATTGATCAAGTATGATGGCAACCGTTGTGGTCTCTCCGGACTGCAGGAACACCTTTTCAAAACCCTTCAGCTCTTTTTTCGGACGGTATACAGAGGCCTCAACATCCTGAACATAGAGCTGGACCACCTCTGCGCCGGCAACTTTTCCGGTATTGGTTACATCCACTGTTACAGTCACCCGGTCTTCCCCTGACTTTTCTACCTTAAGATCTGAAAGTTCAAAAGTGGTATAACTCAATCCATACCCAAACGGGAAAAGTGGCTCTATCTGGTCGTCATCAAACTGCCGGTATCCCACCTTCAGCCCCTCTCCATAATCGGTGATCCCTGTAGCGATATCCCCCGGGTAATATCTCATGGACAATACGTCCTCCATCTTTACCGGGAAGGTATCGGGCAGTTTTCCCGATGGATTGACCTTTCCTGAAAGCACATTGGCAATGGCATCCCCCCCCTCCTGTCCGGGATAGAACGCCTCCACTATGGCAGCCACCTCATCAACCCACGGCATTTCAACCGGAGTGCCACCTATCAGCACCACGATGGTGTTGGGATTGGCGGCGGCCACTGCGGTGATGAGCGCATCCTGGTTACCGGGCAGTTTCAGCTCCTCTTTATCATTGGTACCGCCTTCGATCAGGTTTGAGAGTCCGGCAAAGATGATGGCTGCCTCACTCTCTGCAGCCAGTTTTACCGCATCATCAACCGGTGACTTTTTACCTGGTACAGCCCACTCAAGACGAACGGTGTTACGGTTCATTTTTTTGTGAAATTCAACCTTAATATCGTGGGCAGAACCCGATTCCATATAGAACCCAACATTTTCGTTGATTGCATTGAAGCGGGCTTCGGTAATCTCATTTTCAGGATCGCCCCACCGGTCAATCACTATTTTCCCATCCAGGAACAACCGGACACCGCCCTCTGTGGCAGAGAGACCAATCTTATACGCTCCGGTCTTTGGCGCGTTGATTTTCCCGCTCCAACGAACAGAGTAAGCGTTTTTCGTAACACTTTCACACGGTGCGGCCCATCCCCAGGAGTAGTCAATCTTGTCATCGATTCGCGAACACTGCACTTCGCCCTCTAAATTTAGCCCATCAAAATAGGCTGCACGCAAACCATTTACCGTCTCTCCATTGTCATCGATAGCAGTCAGGAAGTGTCCATCAACTACAGGAAGATCTCCCGAAAGGCCTGCCCCCTCAATAAAGATGATTTCAGATCTCTCTCCAAAAACAGTCCTTAATCCTTTAAGCGGACTTATTGTACGGCATGCAGAGACAGAGGCACTGCCTCCGCCACCCAGGCGGGCCTCTTCTGCATTGGGACCAAATACAGCGATGTTTTTTACCTTTTCCCTGTCCAGGGGAAGGATTCCGCCCCGATTTTTCAGCAGTACAATGGATCCCTCTGCAACCTCCCTGGCAATTTCATGATGACGGGGTGTGTCAAGCTCTGATGGCAACTCCTTTTTCGGTATATCAAGAACTCCGGTTTTTACAATAGAACGCAGATACCTGCGGGCAGCATCATTAATCCCCTCTTCATCAATAAGACCATCCTTTATGGCCTGCAGCATATGAGCAGTATCCATAAAATTACCCGGACCCGGCATCTCTATATCCACACCGGCTGTAATGGATTTGCTGCTCACTACAGCGCGCCAGTCCGACACCACAAATCCCTGGTAGTTCCAGTCACCTTTAATCACCTCTTTGATCATGTATCCCGACTCGCTTGTGGGCAGGGCATTCCCGTCATTTAAACCGGGCAGGGCAATACCATTATACGCAGTCATAATGCCCCAGGGATCAGACTGATTAATGGCAATACGAAACTGCTCCAGATAGATTTCGTGCAATACACGTTTCGACATTTTAGCAGCCAGCTCGTCCTGTTCATGCTGCTGGTTGTTGGCGGTAACCGCTTTAATCACCGTACCGGTACCTTCTCCCTGAACCCCATCTATAAAAGCAGCGGCCAGGGTTCCCGTCAGATAGGGGTCCTCAGAATAGGTTTCGTAATTGCGACCGCCAACCGGTATCCTGTGGATATTGACCATGGGGGCCAGCAAAACACCTGAGCCGGTGGCACGGGTTTCACGCCCCAGTGCACCACCCATTTTACGGATCAGCGCCCTGTCCCAGGTTGCTGCCTGTCCCACAGCTGTCGGAAACGAGGTGGCACAACCCGAATAATCATCATTCTCGTCAAGGATCACTGTCACTCCATGGCCACAATCGGTCACCTGCAACTTAGGAATTCCCAGACGCGGTATCTCCTGCAGGTACCACATGGTTTCACCCGACATAAAACCAGCTTTCTCTTCAAGAGTTAACTGTTTCAATAAATCTTCAACTCTTTCATCAACACTTAATTCCGGGTTATTGAATGGCCTGATTCCTTGTTGTGAACAAGATGAAACAGCCATTACAAATAACGATAAAACCAATACGCTCTCAATAAGTCTCATTTTATCTCCTTCCCAATTTTTCAGACCGTTTAATTACATCTTCATATACCATCCGACCTTGATTGAGCACTTCCAAAACCTC
>JBDLIQ010000075.1:0-20399 GCA_039714775.1 Bacteroidota bacterium | reverse complement strand
TGAAATGAACCTATTCAAAAGAGCTGTTTTTGTTTATGTAATGGTGCTATTCGCACTTCAGGGTTATTCTCAATCCATTGACTTCACCGGGCAGCCGGTTGATGGGAGGCTCTGTTTTGGAAACGGATATGTGCTGGGCTGTTTTACAGGTCCGTTTGAACTGCCTGAAGAACCGGCTTACAAAGTGCATGATAAGATCAGCAGGTTGTGGCTGGGCTACTCCTCCTCTCCCTCCATCGGGGTGGGGTTACAGCCTGTCATTACCAACAAGAAGACAGGTGAGCATTGGATGGTGCGCGGTGTTGATGAGTATCGTTACGATAATGGGGTGATCATCATGGAGACGACTTTGCCGGTCGGTAAGGTAATCACCGAGACCTACGGTCTTTGGCAGAAACCGGTACTGATCCGCAGGATCAGGTTTATCGCAGGCGAAGGCAACGCTTCCGACTACACAATCAGCACGGTGGCCTCTCTCTATAAAGAGCATTCCAACAAACCACCTGCTGATGGCGATGAAGAAGCAATGCGCCTTTATAATGTATACAAATTCGATGAACGCGAACGCCCTGTCACCCACCTCTTCCCTGAGCAGGAGGTACTCACTTACAATGCTGAGAGCAAATCGGTTTTATGGGAGTACCAGGATGAGCGGTACAGGAAAGTGATCATCAAATCCGCCGAATCATTGGCAAAAACATCAGTCACCCAAAAGACTAAAGACAACTGTGGTTCAGTAAGGTTCGAGAACAGCTGTAACAAAACAGGCGGAGAGCTTACTGTTGTCCTCGCTTTCGCCGGGACGATGGATGAAGCAGAAATGGTCATGAAGGAGTGTGATGCCAACACACTCGATCTGAAGAGAACACAGAAGAGCTGGCAGGAGTGGTTCGACAGCGGTGCGGTGGTAAGCACCGGGAACGAAAAGCTGGACAACGCCTATAAAAACCAGTTGATGTATGCCAAAGTAGCCATCGACGAAGAGCTTGGCGGACACCTGGTGGGAGGGCGGTACCAGATGCCCACCATGTGGGGGCGTGATGCCGGTATTGTCATGAGTGTGCTGCTCGATGCCGGGCACTACGAGGATGTGAAAAAGATTCTCTGGTTCTTCCCCGATCATATGAACTGGAATACAAGAAACAACTGTATGCATGCTAATTTTCATATCTCGGGCAGGGTTATAGAATCATATAGTTCACCCGGACAGGTGCCTGTGGAAGATATTGTGCAACCGGGCGAGTGGACCAATCAAATGGGTGGGCCACAGCTGGATGCCATGTCATACTATCTGTACAACGCGGCCAAGCTGTATCGCTATACCAGAGACAAAGCGTTTATGAAAGAGCTCTGGCCCTTTGTGGTTAAGGTGGGTGATGCCCTGGCGGAAGATAGCGAGTTGGTCTATGAGCGGGGCATTCCTTCAGACTATTATGGAGAGGATGAGCGTTTTCAGAAGTATAATCCTGAAACCGGACTGATTGTGGATAATTGCTGGGAGAGTGATATCCTTGGCGAGTATTCCCTGATGAATTTCATGTCGGTGGTGGGATTCAGTCAGGCCTATACCCTCTCTGTGGAGATGGGGGATGAAAAGCCGTTGTGGAAGCAGCGGGCCCTTGAACTGGATAAGGCTGCAAACAGGCACCTTATAAAATATGACAGTACAGGAAATCCTTATATTCTTAAAAATGTACCAAGGGAGTGGATGCAGGATTGGCACTATAAGCCCACAAACGGGGAAGAGGAGGCCATTAATAATTTTGGGTATGCCTGGTCTTTTGCAGCAACCATCCCATATTTCAATTATACCAACGAAACTTTCAGGAAAGCTTACCGGAAACAGGTAGATCCCACGGGCGATGCGGATGGCTGGGGGATGTGGTGGGCAACCACTGCCCATGCTGCTTTTGAGGCAGACCTTCCCGAAGTGGGTTGGAACTACCTGAGCAAATACCTTGCCCAATTACCCATATCTTTACAGGCATACGAACATAATTCGGATGTTGAAGGCATTGACGGGACCAAACAGAGGGCCACACTTAATCTGTTTAGCTTTGCCTACCTTCCGCATGCTGTGATCAGGGGAATGTCGGGCTTCGGCTATAACGAGCATACCGACAGCTGGTATTTCAGACCTCAGATTCCTGAAGAGATCGGAAAGGTGCAAAGCACAATCCGGATTGGCAATACCTGGTTTGATGTGGAGAGTGAAGGGAATGGAGACAGGTTGAAGGAGTTTGCCATTGACGGTGAGGAGCAGATCCATACCGGAGGCATTCTCGATATAAAATTTTTAGACGGACAACGGCACAGCGTTGTTGTAAAAACAGGCAGCTAAGATCCTTGAACAAAAAAAACATGAAACGCTATTCTATATTGTTTTTCATAGCACTGTTAAGTCAAGTTGTATTAGAAGGGAGCGCACAAACAGGCGATCGCCCGGTAGATGGCAGGTTGTGTATTGGAAATGGTTATGCCCTGGCATGTTTTACCGGCCCTTTGGAGTTGCCCGAAGCACCCATTTATAAGGTGCACGATAAGATCAGCAGGTTGTGGTTGGGATACTCATCTTCCCCATCAATTGGCGTTGGTTTGCAACCTGAAATAACGGACATCGGCTCAGGTGAAACATGGATAGTCGGAGGAGTTGACAGTTATCGTTTCGAGGATGGTGCCATTGTTATGGAGACAAAAATCCCTCCCGGAACGGTCATTACCGAAACCTATGGTTTATGGCAGAAGCGGGTATTTGTCAGGAGAATCAGATTCATTGCCAATGCAGGCAACAGCTCCGACTACCTGATACGTACCGAATCACATTTATATAAAGAACACTCTGCAGATCCACCTTACGGGGATGAGGAGGCCATGAGGCTCTACAATGTATATGACGAAGAACGCGAAAGGCCGGTTTCTCACTTTTTCCCTGCCGGGGAGCTCTTAACACACGACACGGTGAGCAAAATGGTATTTTGGAATTATGACGACGCCAGGTATCGAAAAGTGGTTATCAAGGCCATGGAATCGTCAGCAAATACAATGGTTACTCAGAAAACTGAACACAACAGTGGTTCGGTAGTATTTGAGAATGCGTGTGAACCGGCAGGTGGAACACTAACCGTTGTATTATCATTCGATCAGGTAATGGAGGAGGCAGAGCTGTTGATGAATGAATGCAGTGAGCTGGCCCTGTCGATTGAGACAACACAAAGCAAATGGCAGGAGTGGTTCGAGAGTGGCTGTGTTGTAACAACCGGGAACAACGACCTCGACCTGGCTTATAAAACGCAATTGATGTACGCGAAAATTGCACTTGATGAGGAGACCGGAGGCCACCTGGTAGGAGCACGTTATCAGATTCCTGCCATGTGGGCACGTGATGCAGGAATAGTCATGAGCGTTTTACTGGATGCGGGACATTATGATGAGGTGAAGAAGATACTTCAATTCTTCCCCAACCACATGAACTGGAATACAAGAAACAACTGTATGCATGCTAATTTTCATATCTCGGGCAGGGTGGTTGAATCCTATTGTTCTGCAGGGCAATTGCCTGTGGAAGAGATTACACAATCTGGTGAGTGGACCAACCAGATGCGCGGACCCCAGCTCGATGGAATGGCATATTACCTCTATGCTGCAGCAAAGTATTATCGTTATACGGATGATATAGCATTTTTAAATGAGCTCTGGCCATTTATCACAAAAGTAGGTGATGCCCTGGCAGACAATAACCAGCTATATTATGAAGGAGGAGCTACCTCAGGATATTATGGTTTTGATAAAATGTTCCAGAAATACAACTCTGAAACCGGTTTAATTGTTGACAATTGTTGGGAAAGCGATATTATGGCTGAGTATTCCTTGACCAATTATCTGTCTGTTGTCGGGTTTGACCAGGCTTATAAACTCTCTGTGGAGATGGGCGATGAAAAACCATTATGGAAACAGCGTTCACAGGAGGTTGAAGAGGCGGCCAACAGACATCTGATTAAATATGACGATGAAGGCGTTCCCTATTTCCTGAAAAACCATCCACGGGACTGGTTGCTTGACTGGAACGGAAATCCAACAAATGGTGCAGAGGAGCCACTTACAAGTTTTGGATATGGCTGGACCCTGGCTGCAACAGTACCCTACTTTAATTACCAGAACCAAACCTTCAGGGATGCCTGTAAAAAGCAGGTCAGCCCCAATGGAGTTGTAGATGGATGGGGCATATGGTGGCCCACTACGGCACATGCGGCATTTGAAGCGGATTTGCCTGAAACAGGTTGGAATTATATTGAACAATACCTGGCTCAGCTTCCTGTATCGATGCAATCGTACGAATCATATAAAAATGTGGAGGGACTGGACGGGACAGTGAAGAGGGCGACTTACAACCTATTCAGTTTTGCATATTTTCCACATGCAATGCTTCGAGGAATGGCTGGATTAGGATATAACGAACAGGATGACACCTGGTTTTTCAGGCCACAGATCACTACTGAAATCGACAGTGCAAACAGTCAGATCAGGATTGGGGAGACCTGGTTTGATGTTCAGAGTGAAGGGGGAGGCGATCAGATAGAGCTATTTACCATTGATGGTGAAACGCAGCATACAGATGGTGTTCTTGATGAGAAATATCTTGATGGAGGCAGGCATGCCATTGTTGTGAAAACTTATGGAGACAGGGGGATCCCAACCGGACCGGAATCTCTTGACTGGACTTTTGACAGCAACCTGGAGGGGTGGACGGTGGACCCACGGGAGGTGGATGATTTCAGGTGGGTCGATGGCGGCTATATGAATGGAACCAACCGCACTGTAAACCCATATATCTGGTCACCTGTTGATCTGGATTTGAATATCACAGACAAAAAATTCATAAGGTTGATTATGAAGAATATGTCATCGGCCTCTGTTGGCAGGATATACTACAGAACAACAGATTCTGACATCTATAAGCATGTTGATATGACTCTTAATCCGGATGATTCAGCATATACAGAGTACATATTCGATATGGCTAAAGTAGCTGACTGGACAGGTGTTTTATGGCAAATAAGGTTTGATGTGGGACTATTTTACGGTGCAGTCAGCGAGGAGGACTTAAATAATTATAAAGAGCTGGGACTTATTGTCGGGATTGTGCCGGAGGGAGGAATACCGGCCAGTGATCCATTGGGAGGTGAAGCAAAATTCAGTATCGACAGGATACAAATTGGCTCTGCTGTTTCACTTTCGGACCGGGAAGTTGATATTGACAGATCCGGTCTGAAAATATTCCCCAATCCAACAAATGGCTCTGTCAGCATCACCAATAGTTCACCAATAACTTCAGTAGCATTTTACACCCTGCCGGGCAGTCTGGTAAAAACTGTGCAGGTCGGTGGAAAGCGTAGTGTTGATATTGATATCTCTAGTTTTCAAAGCGGATTGTATATCCTGAAAGTATCTGCCAGTGAGCGTGATTATACAACAAAAATCATTAAAAAATAATGACTATCAACAACAATAACATCAGAAGGGCTTTCATATTTTTGGCAGCAGTGGCACTGTCGAATCTGTCGTTCTCTCAAGACAGGACAGAAAATGAATACCCCTTTATCTTCGGAGCACAATATTACAGGGCTCCCACGCCTGCAAAGGAGAACTGGGAGTCTGATATGAAACATTTTTCAGAGCTCGGGTTTACCGATATTAAATTCTGGCTCCAGTGGCGATGGTCGCACACAGCTCCTGACAAATACTATTTTGACGACCTGGACGAGCTGATTGATATTGCAGAGAGGTACGATATCAGGGTGACCATCAATGCCATTTTTGATGTGGCTCCTCTCTGGCTTTACGAAGCCTATCCAGATGCAAAACAGATCATGAACAACGGGCAGCCCATCGAGCCCTTTGTGGCGGCCCACCGCCAGATTGGGGGACACCCCGGTCCCTGTTATAACCACCCCGGGGCATTGGAGGAGCGGCAGAAGTTTTTCAAAGAGGCGATCCTCCACCTGAAAAGGCATCCCAATGTGGTGCTCTGGGATGTCTGGAACGAACCTGAATTGTCATTCCCTCAGCGGGATGGCGAACTGGAAAAACTGGCCTGTTATTGTGACCATTGCAAAGCAGCCTTTCACGGGTGGCTTGAGGAGAAGTACAGCAGTATTGAGACCCTGAATACAGTATGGGGAAGGAATTATGGGAATTGGGACCAGGTGGAATTGCCCAGGACAACCAACACCATTAAAGATTTTATCGACTGGAGAGAGTTTCATGGCTACACCCTGATGGAGGAGGCAAAATGGAGGCTGGCCATGACCAAAGCGCTGGATCCGGAGCGAATAACCTACCTGCATGTTGTGCCCAACACTACCCAGCCTTTTAACGCGGTAACCACCTGTATGGACGATTTTGAAGTCGCGAAACATTGCGATGTATTTGCCGCCACCATGAACAACGGGCCCTATTTTACCCCGCAGGTGGTCTCGGCAAGCAACGGCAAGGTGTGCTACAACGTGGAGAGCCATATCAACGGGGGCAACACCTCCATGCACCAATCGGTTATCACGATGAACGATCTTCTGAACGATTTCCTTCCGCAGATAGGCATGGGGATCAAAGGGTTTATGTTCTGGCAGTTTCGTCCCGAAGTATTGGGGTTGGAGTCTCCGGCATGGGGACTTACAAATCCTGATGGCTCGGACAGGGTAGTGACCAAAGCAGCTGAAACGTTCTGGAAAACGATAGAACCTCATTCCGCAATATTGATGGAAAGTCAGCCGGAAAGACCGGAAGTCGCTATCTGGAAAAGTCAGAAGAACGAGATTTTCCACTATTGTGAGTTTGGAAACTTCAACTCGCTGGCCAACTCCATTAACGCCTATTCGGACTTTCTGTATAACCACAGTTACAATTTCCAGTATGTGAACAGCGGGATGGTGGAGCGCCTCGATGGCATGAAAGTGCTGATTATGCCTTCGGGTTACTATCTTACTCAAAGGGAAGCCGACGCTTTGGACCGATGGGTGAGAAAGGGTGGAGTTCTGATCAGTGAGGCACATCTTGGAGCATACAACGATGACCATGGCCGCCACAGTTATGTAGTACCAGGATCTGGCCTTGATAAAAAATGGGGCATTAAAGAGGTGGAGAGCACCTCAACATACCGTCTGAAGCTGACAGATCAGGAGGAGGTAAATCTGGAGATGGCCCCTGATGTTCGGAAAATGTTGCGTGATTTCGGAACCACCGGGGGGAAGTATGTCCCCATTGCCATGAATGATGGCAGCCTGTTATGGGGGGCACTTCGCTTTGCGAAAATAGAGGCCCCCGGTGCCACTCCCCTGGGCTATTTCAGCAATGAAACTCCCACCATTATCTCTAAGGATATTGGGAAAGGCAGGGTGTACTACTGCGGGACCAACATAGGGGAGGGTAGCCTGAAAGACGATGAAGGATTTAAGAAATTCCTTATCAAAATACTGGACGAAAGCGGAATTGAGACCGAACTGAATTCAAACAGAGAGAATGTTTGGGTGAAAACCCTCTCAGGCGAGGGAGAGGTCAATTTTATCGTAGTACGGAACATGACGGGCACGGAATCGTCAGTCAGCATGCAATTCAAAGGAACGGCTAAGGGATTATTCAGTGGAGCAATCCTTGAACCGGAAAAAACCCTCAGCCTGCCGAAAGATTTCTGTGACCTGTTTGTGGTTGAATAGGTTAATGAATTTAAAGAACAACGCTTTCATGCTCTGCAATTGATTGAAATAATCCATACTAACTATAATCTGATAACAATGAAAGACAACTACTTTTTAAAACCGGGAGTTTTACTGCTTGCATTTACTTTGATCAGTACATTAACTATACAGGCCCAGAAGAAGTTTTTCGATTTAAACGGCGGTGAACCAATCTTAACCAATTTCTCTGTAGAATTTGATGTTTACCTGGATAATCAACCTCCGTGGGCTGAGGTATATATTGTACCTCCTGCCAGTGATACCCTTGATGAGGGCACTGATATTATAGAGATGAAACTGATGTGTATTCATTTTGGACATGATGCCGAGAACCTCTATAAAATGAAATATTATGAGGGAGATGGCGTGTATGATATCGATGGAGGATATGAGCCTCTCTTCACTGTAGCCGATTATGTATATTCGGCACAGGTGCAATATCACTTCAGGGTTGAGATGTTCCCGGATAGCCTGAAGCAAAACATCCTTATGAAACAGGAGGGTGATTCAGTATATACTGTGCTGGCAAACAATATATTCTGGCCGATTCCCAATAGAAGACCGGGAAGATTACTTGAGTATACGCCCGGGGGCATCCCAATAAATCTTGAAAATCTGGTGGTGGATATAGATGAGACTGGAACAGGATGGCATTTTGATTCATATGAAGATCGTGGAATCACATGTTTCCCTAATCCGGCAGTTTCTGATGTAAAGATCTCATTTGATGGAGCCATATCTAATGTGAAGTTCTATTCTGTTTCCGGAGCTGAGATAAAAAACATAGCAGCAGGTGGAAAGAGGGAGTTGACTGTGGATGTATCAGATTTGCAAGCGGGCCTCTATATCATGCTGACCAACACCGAGTCGGGCAGGTACTCAAATCGTCTTGTAAAGCGATAGGGATTGATGATGCCGGATATGACCTCACTGCTTTAGCAGCAGGAGCTGCTTCCTTTTATGGTAATCTCCGGCCCGCATTTCACAGATAAATACCCCTCCTTGCAAGCCTGCAGCGTTCCATATTGTTGTATGACTTCCTGCAGGATAGTGGCCCGATTCAAGCAGTGCCACCTCCTGGCCTAGCATATCATACACTTTGAGTGTTACCATGCCCGGCTCTGACAATTCAAAAGCAATGGTCGTCTCCCGGTTGAAGGGATTCGGATAGTTCTGCGAGAGTTCATAGGTAGCGGGGAACTCCTCATCAGGCTGGTTGAGCCCGGTTTCCCAGCCAATGGAAAAAGGTTTAGAATTCATACCGATCACATTTTCATCATTGTGGTCGGAGACTGAAATCAGGCAAGAATCGCTTCGCGTGGCAGGGAGACTCCATTGATATGTTCCTGTATTCTCAATGTTGGTTGCGATCTCTTCCCAGTGGTTGCCTCCATCGACCGATATGTGCAGATCAACCTTCATGTTATGGAGATTATCCAATTCGATGACATCCCACTCAATTTGCACCTGGTGGCCCATGGTCAACTGCTCTCCCCCTGCAGGAGCAGTCAGTTTAAGTAGGAGTGGAGGATGATACTCAAATACATTGAACCCCACCGGACCGCTGGTCAGATTTGCCTCCCTGATGTAATTGCTATAAACAACCTCCTGTGCATTAACGGATGTTAAAACCAGGTTTAAATTAAGTCCAACGGTTTTGGTGTCCGGCACCCTGGTTGGGATCTCCTCCTTAATCCAGCCGGCAATGTTCTTGAAAGCCTCTCCAAGGGGTGTGATCTGCTCGTTCGCATTAAAAAGATTATCCCTCCAGCTCCATTCCGGAACATCAAAAGCGGCCCAGTGAAGCCAGCCGGAGAGTGAATTGTGTATCCCATTCACTGAAGAGTTAGTTTGCTTCAGGTCATACTCCTCCAGCATCACAGGTTTTGAGGCATAGGCGTATCTTGCCACTCCATTAATGAAGTTATCTTCGTTATTGCCCCACCAGTTGTATGCATGGATGGAGGTATAGTCCAGCAGCGGGGTAATCTTTCGTGGATTAAAAGCGGCATAGGTGGCGGGATTACCCACATATTGTTTAATGGGGGCAGAGAATTGGATCAGTCCTACGGAAACCAGATGGTTTGGATCCACAGCCCGCAGCGCATCGGTTAACCTGCGGGTCCAGATATATGCAATATCCTCCCTGAAGAGCTGGAAATCGAACAGGCGTGGATCACCAGTGTTGGTAAGGTTTGTGAATTCGTTGAGGGCGGGTGACTTGATCCGGTCCCAGGCTTCATGATCCCTTGGGTAATCATCCCAGGATGCAGCCAGCTCCGCTTCAGTTTCATATTTAAATTGTACCCAGAGAGGCCAGAGCTGCAGCATGATTCCAGAGTTTGTTTCCCGGACATAGGGTTCATTTTTCAGGCTCCAGGAAAAGATAGCAGGCTCATCAGCATACCTGGCTCCTAAAGCCTGCAAATAGAACTCATATCCAAGGATTGTATAATCATCGGCATAGAGGTCCCAATTGGCCCAATCCGGCCACCCTTCCCAGTCGTTGACCAGGTCGAGAATAATCCGCAGATTATGTTTGCTGGCCAGCATGATCATGGTATCCAGGGTGAGGAGCGCTGACTCATTGATCTGCATGTACTGAGGCTCGAAACTCACTGTGGATAGAAAGATTCGGATGATGTTGACGCCAAGGCTGTCCAGTTTTGCAAAGTGCCGGTCGGTTCGGGTAGAGTCAAAACGACCGATTACATCAAACGCTGAATATGGATCGTTGTGATAGGTCGCCGGGTCGTAGTAGTTCACCCCCCATGGAACAAACGGTTGCTGAGACTGGGCGGTTTCAAAATGCCATCCGTCTGGTGCGACCCTGATGAATTCATCATCTGTCTGGGACCAGGCAGGAAGGGAGGCGTAAAGGAGACAAATAAACAGTCCTGTTGAAATATGATATTTAATCATACGAATCATGTGTTAAACTCGTTGGAGCTATTTAGATCGCGTTCAAATTACCAATTTTATTTTGATTTATCTGAGGAGAGGTATACTTTAGTAAAAACTAAAACGATTTAGTTGGCTCGAAAAGTTAGCATAAACGACATTGCCAGGGAGCTGAAAGTTTCAAAGACCACTGTCTCTTTTGTTCTTAACGGGAAGGGTGATGAGAACAAGATCAGTAAAATTACCCAGCAGCGTATACTGGCCCTGATCAAGGCGTGGAACTATCAGCCTAATAAGCTGGCCCAGGCTTTGAAAAGAGGAGAGTCAAAAACCATTGGCTACCTGGTCCCCGATATCGGGGACCCCTTTTATGCAAGAATAGCAAGGCTTATTGAAGGACTCTGCTCGGGAGAGGGTTACCAGTTGATTATGGGAAGTACCGGTGAAGATAAGGAGAAAGAGGAGAAGCTGCTTGGAAGCATCCTGAATCAACAGGTCGATGCACTGATCACTGCCCCGACCCAATTGCTTAATCCCATCTATCTATCAAGATTGGAAAGTGGTTTTCCGATGGTTGTATTTGACCGTTTCACAACAGGGATAGATTCAAATAATGTGGGGGTTGAGAACATCAAGAGCATGCAAAAGGTGGTTCAGATGCTTATTGATGAAGGGTTTAATAGAATTGGGCTGGTTTCACTCGAGCCGATCATCAGCACACTGAGTGAGCGGTTGGAGAGTTATCGTCATACGTTGCAATTGAATGGGATGCCTGTTGATGAAGATCTTATTCATGTGGTTTCGAAGCACGGGCTTGGTGAAGATATTTCAGAGGTACTGAAAAGCCTTTTTAAAAATGGTTGCAATGGCATCGTAGCAACCAATAACCTGGTGGCTACTGAGCTTATCAAACAGTTGAATACAGACTATCCAGAGAAGCTGGATACATTAAGGCTGGGTGTGTTTGATAACCTGGATCTGTTTGATTTTGTGCGTCCGAGAATTATCTCTGTGGCACAGCCTGTTGATCAGATTGCAACAAAGATTGTAGAGCTATTGCATGAATCGATGAAAAACAGTAATATTGAGAAATCCCAATATATATTAACCCCCGAAATCATCAGACGATAAATTGAATTATTGATTATTAACTATTGTTTAACTTAAAATTCAACACTATGAAAAGGATTTTTACGATTTCATTTGCACTCTTTGTGAGTGGAGCGTTACTGTTTGGACAGGATATTCTGGATGTGCCGCCTTGGGACGACACGGACCCCAACATCCTTCCTCTGATCGATGTGATTGCGGGTGACACCACCGACCAGGGTGAGCGTAACAGCGAGAACCGCGTTTACCGGCTTGAGCGTGACGGGGTCTATATGATCACCTCCACGCTCTTTGCGGACTACTCTTTCAGCATCGAGGGTGCTGATGGCGCTGGCAGGCCCCCTATTCTGATCAGCTCCAAAACGGCTGAAGGAGCGGTTGTACTTCCGTTCTTCAAGTTGCTGAGTAATGATGAGAGCTATGGATTTAAAGATGTTATGTTCCAGGCTGTCAATACGGATCTTCAACAGACCATCTGGACCTGGGCCTTTGAGTTTTCAGGAAACAATACCCATGTAGAGTTTGATGGCTGTGTCTTTAATGGCTGGACAGGCCGTTCGACCAATTTTTACGGAGGGGGCAACTCCATTTTCTTCACAGATTGTATCTGGAGGAACGCCACCCATTCAGACCATCCGTTTGTGGGACAGCAGGTCTTTTTCAACCCGCTGGATCAGGATACCCTGGTTGTATCCAACTGTACCCAGTTCAATGCCAATGGTTATTGGTTGTACCACAGGAGCGCCATATTTGATTATGTAGTAATTGAGCACAACACATTTTATGTAACAATGACTACACTGTTTGCTGTGGAGCATTCGGTTAACCTTACTTTCAGGAGCAATATTCTCTATGGCATTTTTGCCCAGGGGGATCATCCCATCTCACGAAGGGATAAGTGGTACGATTCCTACGGTGACCCCTTGGGAAATTTCATTATGGATGAGATGGCTGATACCGTACTTGCAGCAGCCGGACTTACTGAGGCAGACAGGTCAGTATTGGTTACGAACAATGCATATTACACTCCTGCACCCATCCAGGCCCATTTTGATGCCAATGACACACTCACAGGACCTGTCTGGATGAATGCCAGGGTACAGGCCATGTTTGATGATGATGTGGCCTATCCGCTATTTGAGGCATCAGACAATATTGAGGCGGACCCGGTATTTGCCAATACCGATATGGATACATGGATGACTGCCGCAGCGGCCACTGCTGCAGCGGAGTTTGTGAATGCACCTGAAGGAGCATTCTGGGGTGTAACCTCCACCATATTGAATTATGATTCGCGTACTGGTGTTGCTCAGGATCTGCTGTTGGTCCCATGGCCATTGGCGGAAGGTGACCTGGAGATAACCGGGGCCTCCCTGTTAAATGCCGGGCATGATGGGTTACATATAGGGAACCTGAACTGGGATCCTGCCTCAAGGGCGAAATACCGCGCTCCTCATGAGTGGCCTTACGGGATAGACGGTCGTACCCTGCAGATGGGATCCAGGTTGTCCCAGAACTATCCCAACCCCTTCAACCATCAGACCACCATTGGTTATTCCCTTTCTGAAGGTGCTGATGTGACCATTGCTGTATACAATATTCTGCAGCAGAAGGTGGGCACCCTTGTGAAGGAGTACAGGGATGCCGGTGATCACACTGTGGTTTGGGATGCGACTGATCTTCCTGCCGGCATCTATACCTATCGTATGGAGGCTGATGGTTTTGTTCAAACCAGGAAGATGATGCTGGTGAAATAGATACCAGTAACCTCTTTTTACAATATTAACAGGTAGCCGGTGAATGTATCCCCGGCTGCCTGTTTAATACTTTTCACAGGGTGCTAAACAACAATTGCTAAAACTAAAACAGGAGGTTGTTATGAAAACTATTTCTTCAGGGAAGTTCATTGTGATGCTGACCATCTTCTCATTTGTATTCTCTGCCACACAGTTTGCACAGCATGCAACCATAAGTGGCCGGGTGACTGATGTAAAAACAGGAGAGGCGCTGATCGGGGCAAATGTCTATATTGAGGGAACCAGCAAGGGTACTGCTGCCGACATGAGTGGGAACTATACACTCACCGGTGTGTCACCAGGGGAGCACAGGTTAACAGCCTCCTATATTGGATATGAAAGTAACACTGTATCAATTGCACCTGTGGCAGGAGAGAAGCTGAAGGTGGATATTCAGCTTCAGTATGCCGGTTCGACCGACCTGGCGGAGGTTACTGTTACTGCCCAGGCCCGTGGCCAGATGAATGCCATCAATGAGCAGTTAAGGGCCCGGTCCATTAAGAATGTTGTCTCTTCAGAGCGGATCCAGGAGCTGCCAGATGCCAATGCTGCCGAGACCCTGGGACGTCTTCCCGGAGTATCGGTACTCAGAAACGGGGGTGAGGGAGCCAAAGTGGTTGTGAGGGGGCTCTCACCCAAATACAACAAAGTCACCATAGAAGGTATCTCCATGGCCTCTTCTGACGGGGACCGAAGCACCGATATCAGCATGATCTCTCCTTACTCCCTGGATGGGATCGAGGTGTTTAAGGCGGTCACGGCAGACAAGGATGCAGATTGGATAGGTGGCATGGTCAACTTTAAACTGAGAGAGGCCGATCCGGGCTTCAAGTATGATGTGGTGGGTCAGATGGGATACAACCACCTGAAATCCACCTTTAACGACTATATGTTTACAGGAAGTGTCAGCAACCGCTTCTTTGAAGATAAACTGGGGGTATACCTCCAGGGTAATATTGAGCAACGAAACAGAAGCTCCAATGAGATGAGTGCATCGTATGATGTGCGTAAAAAAGATTCGCTCTTTATTGATCACCCGGTCTATCCCCAGTCTTTTGTGCTTTCCGATGTCTACCGTAACAGGAAGCGGTATGGGGCTACAGCGGTAATTGATTACAAATTGAACGGTGGTTCCATCAAGTTCATGAATTTCTTCAGTCAGAGCATCACCACAACCGACAAGTATAATGATGTATATGATATTAATGGCAATACCCACCACTACAGTGCCAGCAGAACAAAGGGCCAGCTTGGGTCCGTGAGTAATATCCTGGGATATGAACAGCGGTTTGGCAAGTTGAAGGTGGAGGCCAAGGCATCGCACTCCTATTCGAAAAGTTATGTCCCTTCCACCATGAATGTCAACTTCTGGCAATGGAATACGCCGCTGTTCCCGAACCCCGATTCAGTGAACCGGTCCATTCCACCCACTGAGGTGCTAAAATACAGGGTAATAAATGACAGGTTCAACGAGATGTCCAGCCTAACAGTGGGCAGTTCCATTCTGGAGGAGCGGCAATATGAGGCATCCCTGGATCTCTCCTACGATTTTTCGCTCTCGGACCAGATCAACGGCTTCATTAAGTTTGGCGGAAAGTATAAGTATAAGGAGCGAGGGTATGACATCTATGACAGCTGGGGAGCCGATCCCCATATTGGAGAGGGAAGGGGGGCCATCCCTATCTTTGATGCCTTCCCCTGGATGCGGGAGGAGCTGGGATATGAACCTGATGAGTATTCCAGGCTGCCCTTCACAGTTTGCGACGATCCCGACTTTGATCACGGTACTTATCTGAAGGGCAAGTATCCCGAGTTTCCTGTGGTAGACCTGGATCTGATAGAGGAGATACTGTTTGTTTTACAGAGGGATGCATATAGTGCAGCAGACAACTACCCCTATGTAAGAACTGCCGAATTGTGGGATTTTTCCGGAAATGAGAACTATTATGCCGGCTATCTGATGTCGGAAATAAATATTGGAAGAAGCATCAAATTCACTCCCGGTGTGCGGTATGAACACAACGCCACCGATTATACGGCTGCCAATGGTATAACCACCATCATCTTTCCGGAACGGTTCTATAACCATGTGGATACATCCGCCACCCGGGAGAACGGATTCCTGCTGCCCATGATTCACCTGAAGTACTCCCCGGTGGACTGGTTCGATTTGCGGCTTGCCTATACAAAAACCATGTCTCGCCCCACCTACCAGGATTTTGTCCCCCGGATGGATGTTTGGGATAAGGATGTTCGCTATAACAACAAAGAGCTTGTACCCGAAACATCCCAGAACTATGATATTTACCTCTCATTTCACCACAATAAAATCGGGCTCTTTACGGCGGGTGGTTTTATTAAACAGATTGATGACCAGATCTTTAGCACAGGAAGACGGATTATTTCAGATCCGGCCGAATATGGTTTCCCGGAGGAGTATCTTTCGAAATGGATTATAACTACCATAAATAATGAATACACTGCAAACGTATGGGGCCTGGAGTTTGACTGGCAGACCAACTTCTGGTACCTGCCGGGCGTGCTGAAAGGGATTGTTCTGAATGTGAACTATACACACATCTTCTCGGAAGCAAAATATCCATACACATACTTTGTGAAGGATCCTGAATCTCCCGTCTGGGCCCCTGTATACGATAATGTGGATACTTTCTATGTAGATCAGCTCATTGACCAGCCCGATGACATCATCAATGTACAGATCGGGTATGACTACAAAGGATTTTCAACCCGGCTCTCCATGCTCTACCAGTCCCGTATCTTCAAATGGCCCAACTTCTGGCACGAGTTGAACTATCATACTGCCAGTTACCTGCGGTGGGATCTCTCGGTACGGCAGAAACTTCCATGGGCAGGGCTCGAGGTCTTTTGCAATGTGAACAATTTTACCAGCGCACAGGACCGGGACCTGGTGAGCGGTGCCAACTGGGATGCCAAGATCCAGGAGTACGGAATGACTGTGGACCTGGGGGTGCGGATGAGGTTGCACTAAATCTTCATAATGGTTTTCCAGACAGATATCTGCATTTCCCCGGATCAGCCGGGGGAATGCAGATTCTTTCATAGATAGCTTTAGTTAACAAAAAATGAATTCAATCTTTATGCCGACGGGGTCGACTTCGAAGACAACTATTTTGAGATGCTTCCCGGCGAGGAACGCACCATCAAATGGAAATCCCGCAGGGGAGAACTGAAGGATGATATCAGGGTCTCCTGGTGGAATGATCAGGAGAAAAAATGAAAAAACAGATCATTATGAAGACACAACGATTCTATTTTCTAGTAGTATTCTTATTGTTTGTAACCGGTACAATGGCACAGGGAAGCGACTGGTTAAGGGCTGAAATGTATACCATCCCGGTGAGTCCCGATAACAACATGGCTACGGCCAACCTTACCTGGCATGTGGAGGGTAGTACTGAAAATATGGTGACCGTGGATACGGGAGACGGTGAGACGGATTTTGCGGGGAGCGGAGCTGATGGAAGTGCCACTGCACCATGGGTACAGATCGGTATGCAATATCATTTCAGGCTCTATAAGATCGAGAACAGCGTCCGGATCCCGGTGGACTCCATTGTGGTTTCAGGGACACAGGCCCTGGGGACCCCCTCCATTGGTCTCAATGCTTTTCCCATGTTTGCCCAGTACCTGGGTATCAGTCAGGGAAACACCGATTACCAGAACGAGGCGCACCGGAAAATCTCAAGGGCCATGGCCCGAAAATCGATCATCTCTGCATCCGAAATAGGTACACAATACCTCAGGGTGATGGTCTCAGGGTTCTATGCCCCCACCCTGGATGTATTGTACAATGACTCCGCAGCATTCTGGACCGCCATGGATGAACTGATGGCCGAGTTCAAGGCAAATGAGATGAAGATCATTCCCTCTCTGGCCTGGAACCTGTTTCAATTCCCCAATTACGTTGATGAGACGGTAACAGATTATATCACCGATCCAAATTCACAATCCTACCTGTCGCTGAAAAAATTCATTAGCGATTTCGTTACCCGTTATAAAGATGAGGATGTGGTGCTCTTTTATGAGCTTGGGAATGAGTACAACCTCTATGCCGATCTGAAAATTGATACAAATCCCTGGACAGGTGAGCCATACACGGGTAAATTCACTACGGCCCAGCTAAGCGATTTTCAGAAACGAACGGCCGAAACGATCCGCTCCCTTGATCCTGCCGGCATGGTGACCTCTGGTAATAGCATGCCGCGAAAATCGGCATACCACCTGATGTTGCAACCAGCCTTTTCGCCCTCGGGACCGGACTGGACAGAGGATAATGTAAGTCAGTTCAAACAATACGTGAAGATCCTGGAGGAGGGGGTGGATGTGATTTCAATGCATTCTTACAGCAGTACATATGACGGACCTGACCGTTTTGGGATTACTGACAGGCATAGTGCGGAAGTATTGAATTACGCAAAACAGGCTTCTGACGAGGCCGGGAAACTCCTTTTTATGGGGGAATTCGGTGATTATGATCCCATGATACAGGAGGATACGAGTGCTGTATTCACTCAGAATATGTTTAATAAGATCGCAGAGCTGGACATTCCGTTCAGTGCACCCTGGATCTGGGACTTTTATCAATTCACCACCGTAGATTTCACCCCTTTTCATATTGAGCAGGGCTTCACCGATTTTATCATTGAAAAGTATAAACAGGCCAATGTCGATTTGGGAAATGCTCCCATTGTAGTTGCCGATCCTGATACTGTAAAGCCGCTGGTTGTGCTCACTTTCCCAAAAGGAAACGGCGAATATGCAAATCCACAGCTGCTACATGCCGTGGCCAGTGACAACAGCGGCAGCATTGTCAAAGTTGAGTTTTATGTGAACGATGTGTTGGTGCATACCGACAGCGAACCTCCCTACCAGTTTGAACTGGTTACCGATACGCTGAGTGTTAAGACCACCGATCTGACCGCAAAAGCATTTGATCAAAGCGGGAACAGCGCAAGTTATGTCCTGGCAGCAAATCCGGACCTGGTCATAGCCACAGGAACCATTACGGCCGACCCGGACACGGTCACCCAGTTTGCTGATGATGGCAACGGCAATATGATAGGCACTACCGTAATATCATGGACCGCCGAAGGGTGTGAGAATACACTGGTCTATGTCAGCATGGATCATGAGGTGCCTAAGCTGATGTCAAATGCATCTCTGAATCATTCAGAAACCATCGAATGGATCCAGCCCGAACATACCTATACCTTCTACCTTGCTTCAGCCTATGGCGACCTCACTCCGGTGGCGCTGCTCGATTCGGTGGTGGTGGTTGGAGCACCTCTGACCGGTGTGGGGGAGATCAACAGATCTGGCGATGTAGAACTAAGCAATTATCCAAATCCATTCACCGACTACACGATAATCCGCTTTGATGAATCGGTGCTTCAGAAGAGCGATGATCTGGGTGTAAAGGTGTATGATGTGATGGGAAGGTTGATGGAGACCATAGTTCCTGAAGAGCGTTCTGATTTCATTGAGTTTGATGGCAGCGCGTATACTTCCGGGATCTATTATTACGTGCTGCAGGTGGACGGAAAATATGTAGCCAGCAGCAGCATGGTGATTGAGTAGAAAGTTAAAAGTCAAAAGTAGAAAGTATGAAGAAATTGGCGAAGTTTTTTTCACTTCCTATGATGGGATTAATGTTAGGGTCTTGCCTCCTGCTTGCTCAACCTGGTCAAGATGAGTGGCCCGTACTTAAGCATTACGATAAAGGCCATATTTCGCGGATTGCCATGCCCATGGGTGGTATTGGTACCGGAACGGTCTCCATCGGGGGGAAGGGTGATCTGCGGGACTGGGAGATTATGAACTGGCCAGGGAAAGGGTTTTATCCCGTTTATAAAAACGGGGCGCCATTCTTTACCATCTGGGTGAAACCCCAGGGAAAGAAATCAAAGATAAAGGCTTTGCTGGGACCGCTGGAGGATCATGAATATCAGCATTTTGAGGGCCGGGGACCCGCTAATTTCGGATTCTCCAGGTTCAAATCAACAACCTTCGATGCAGCCTATCCACTGGCACAGGTGAATTTTAAAGATCCAGACCTGCCGGTGGATGTGAAACTCAAAGCTTTTAACCCCCTAGTCCCCGGTAACCCGGATGCCAGCGGTATTCCCATCGCCATATTGACCTATGAGGTGACCAACCGCACTTCCAAGCCCATGGATGTAACCGTGGCAGGAAATATGGTCAATTTTGTGGGGATTGACGGAAGTAAAACAGAGGTTAACGAAAAAGGAGAGCTTCTGCCCTACGGGAGCAATCACAACAGGAACCAGTACCGTGAGGGACGCGGCCTGGTGGGTATCTATATGTACTCCGATAGTGTGGACCGAAACGACCCTGCCTGGGGGACCATGGCCCTCTCTGTCGATGTTAAAGGCAAACTGTCTCATCAGACCGCTTCATCACCTTTTAGCATGTGGAACGATCTGAAGCGTTACGGGGAACTACCTCAGCTAAAACCATCGTTGGATCAGAAACCCTTTGCGGCACTGGCATTGAGCCAGATTCTGCAGGCCGGGGAGACCAGGGAATTCACCTTCTATATCACCTGGCACTTTCCCAACCGCAGGGCCTGGTGGGATGAGGAGCAGATCGTTGAGAATTATTATACCACCCAATATGATGATGCATGGGATGTTATAAATAAGTTACATTCGCAACTGCCTTCGCTTGAGAAGAGGACCGTGGATTTTGTGACAGCATTTGTAAACAGTTCTCTTACGGAAAGTGTCAAAGAAGCAGCGCTTTTCAATGTAAGTACCCTTCGCTCCCAAACTGTATTCCGGACCAGTGATGGCAATATGTT
>JBDLIQ010000074.1:0-20789 GCA_039714775.1 Bacteroidota bacterium | reverse complement strand
GGGTGGAAGACCGGGTTCGAACCGGCGACCTCTGGAACCACAATCCAGCGCTCTAACCTACTGAGCTACATCCACCGTTTGGGAGTGCAAATTTACAAAAAAAATCAATCGGCAAATTTGTTTCCGAAATTTTTATTGATTGACTCTCCCCGAAGCGCTGCTGCCCCGAAGTAAAACTCCGGGATTAGCGAGTGGAACTCAGGAGATGGAGGAACAGCTCATGATACTGCTGCATCACACTGGCTTGCCCGTACTGCTCAATGGTCCCGGCACGTATTCCCTCCTGGGAGTATGTATCGTAAGAGGTGATCATCTGCTCCATGGCGCCGGCCAGTTGAGCGGCATTTTCTGTATCTATAAGCAGGCCGCTCTCCGCTGTGACGATGGTATCAGGCCCACCTGACCGGGTGGCAATCACCGGCAACCCGGCGGCCATGGCCTCGATCAGGACGGCTCCAAATGCTTCATAGCGGGTGGGCAGGACAAAACAGTTGGCATCATGCATCTCCTGCTGCATCTCATCCCGGGTGATCCTGCCAAGGAATTTCACAAGGCCGGAAACACCCAGATCCTCTGCCTGCTGTTCAAGCTCCGCCCTCAGGGAACCTTTTCCCGCAAGACGGACCCTGAATGGTTTTCCAATATTCTCTTGCAACGCTTTCACAGCATGCAACAACAGATCGATCCCCTTTACATGTTCAAACCTTCCCGCCCAGATAAAGATAAAAGGATCCGGTTTGCGGGGAGCATCAGGTGGCAGGAACATATCCTCACGGATCATGTTGGGAATCACCATGGTTTTCTCTTCAATCCATGGCATCAGGGTTTTTAGCCCGGTCATCAGGCTCCCGGAGACCAGTACCAGCTTTTCGCAGCCCCTGTAGGCCTGCTCAAAAAACGGAAGGTGGTAAGGTTTGACCAGGTTGCGGGCTCTCTCCGTACTCCATACAAAGAAACTTCGATGCTCCACCACAAGGTAGGGGATTCCATATTCTTCCCTGATCAGGGAGGCCGCATACCCTGCCCATGTAACACTGTGGGCCAGGATCAGGTCTGGCTTTCCAAACCTTTTCTCATACTGCCCGTATAGCCGTCTGGTCTGCCGCGACCACCTCCTGATGTTGAGTTTCTCACTGCCCGGGGCCTTTATAAATACAGACCGGAGCACCCTCAGTCCGTTTTCCTCATGAATGCGTGTTTTGCGCAATGCACGGACCCCTGCCTGGATCAGCTTCCTGATGCCCACAACCCGGATTACCAGCACATCCACTGTCCATCCTTTTTCGGAGATGGCTTCGCTGTGCTCCTTGAAAAAATAGCCACCGTCGGGCGGGTACCAGGAGGGAATGATCAGTATGCGTTGTCCGTTTTCCATCGTGTTTGGCAGGTTGACTTAAGGATAGTTTGCTGTTTTCTTCCGGGTCATCTCAAAGGTGTAATACTCCTCCGCGACTGCCGGAGATCCGGCTGGTTTGGATGGATACTCCTTCCCTGTGTAGATGGCACATTTGGTATGGGCCACATGGAAGATTTTTTTGCTTCGTTCAGCTCCTGCCCCATCCAGGATAGCTGCCATCACCTCGAACCGCACCTTGTCAGGATGGAACCCATAGTCGTGCCACACCACAACACTCCGGTCATGTACCAGGTGTTCAAACACATTTTTTGTATCGCTAACAATGGTCTCATGGTGGTGATCCCCGTCAATGAACACCAGGTCAAACTTCTGTTCCAGGCCGGCAAAATCGAAACTCCGGGAATCACCCCGCAGGTGTGTCACGTTTTTCATCGCTTCTGAAAACAGACGGTGTGAGTCAATGGCTCCCTCCTTCATTCCCATGACCCGCATCTGCGCATCGGTCAGAGAGAGCGTATAACAGCTTTTCGCCCTGGGGGAGATGGTGGCAACACTTTCACCGCGCCATGTCCCTATCTCGAAATAGTTGCATTGTTCAATGGTTTCGGCCAGGGTGGCCAGCAACATCATATCTGTGGGCAGGGAGCCCCCGTCCAGGAAGGTCATGGGCCCCAATGAAACAGGACCGTTATGCACAAGCTGATCCATTGTGATTACCGGCAACCCGTCTGACAGTCCGTATCCTCTTCCCACATAGTCCTGCCAGGTATCCTCATCGGTCAGCACCAGGTTCAGCAGAACCGGTTTTCTGGCGATCCACCAGAGGGCCTTCATTGCTTTTCCAATTTTATTCATGACCGTTTTTGGGATTGTTTTTCTTTACCAGCCAAATATACCACAACAGGGCATATAGTATGCTCAGGGTGCTGATCCCGCTGTACAATGCAAGTCCGATGTAAACGCTATCCATCATCACCCCAACGATCATTGCCGCCAGCCTCCCTGCCAGCTTAAATCCGTCCAGGATCATTGCCATACGTTGCTTTTTATAGAGGTCGGGGATGAATGAGAGGGGCATCACCAGGCTAACTGAGAAGATCCAGGGCAGCATGATCCGGGCGTAGAGGCCGGCTTCGATCCATTTCTCTCCAAACAGGAATTCAAACAGGTCTGGGGCAAAGATCCCAAAGAGAACAAATGGGACAATTAATACCTGGATGGTTCTTTGAAGGAAGAGCCTGATCTCCTGCAGTATCGGTTTGTCGAGATGCTGCTTTTCTGTAAAACGCTGGTACATGACCTGGTAGAAAGCGCTGGCTACCAGATTTACAGGACGGTAGATAACCATGTAGCCAAATGTATAGAATCCGACTATGGCCATGGAAAAATAGGAGCTGAATATAAATACAGGGAGTGCCCCTGAGAGGTTATTGATCAAACCCTGCCACATGTTGAACTTTGGGAAGAGGCTGTATTGTCTGCTCAGCCTTCTCATTTCAGAGAGTCTGATCCACCCGGCTTTCTCCCTGTTGGCCCTTGCATGAACAATAAAAAAGAGCAGGAATCCCACCAGTTGTCCAAACACCACCCCGAAAATAAGACCGGCGGCCCCCACCATCACCAGTCCCAGAATCAGCTTCAACAGGGAATTCCCCAGGCTCTGGGTGATATTGGCCCCTGCAATAAGGCGGTATCTCTTCTCCCGGTTGGAGTAGTTGCGAAGGGTTTGAAACCACCCAACAAAAAGGACAGAGAGCGGAACAAAGTAGAGCCAGGCCGAGATCTCATCACTGCCCAGCCAACTGCAGATAAGTCCATTGAAAGGTATCACCAGGAGGAGCAACACCATGCTGACCCCAACGGTGATCAATCCCGACAATCCAACCAGGTTCACCGACTCCCTGTCACTCTTTGGCAACAGGATAGCGAGTTCGTACTTGGCCGTGGAGAAGATGATGGCAATGTTCAGAATACTCATGTAGAGCCCGAAAACACCAAAATCCTCCTCGGAATAGATGCGGCTTAGAAAAATGTAAATTACAACGGAAAAGGCCTGTGCAAAGGTTGTTCCCGAAAGCAGGGTGGCCACATTCCTGAAAAACTCATTTTGCCAGATATTGCGGAATGCGCGAAACATGGTCAAAAGTAAGAATTAATTGTACGACATATGATTTGAACGGTTCAATCGCTGTAAAAAACATATATTTGCGACAAAATTTCTGATATGAGAGCAATGAGATCATCCAATCCTGTGATGACAGGAAGAATCTATGAGAAGGCTGGTAGCGTTGCTGCCGGTAGCAGTGTGATGACAATCAACGGTACCATCAACAAGATAGGACTGATGCTTTTGATTGTAATTGCAGCAGCAGCCTATACATGGAACATGGTGATGGGAGCTGATGCAGGAGGTGCAGGAACCCTGGCCATTATTGGAGCCATCGGGGGATTTATCATGGCCCTTGTCACCATATTCAGCCCAAAATCCTCCCCTGTTACCGCACCCATCTATGCCATCCTTGAAGGACTGTTCCTGGGTGCCATCAGTGCCATGATTAACAGTGCATACCCGGGTGTTGCTTTCCAGGCGGTCCTGCTTACAATCGGGACCCTGTTTACCATGCTTTTCCTCTACAGGTCTGGCCGCATCAGGGCCACTCCAAGGTTCAGACGGGGTGTTATGATGGCTACAGGTGCAGTTTTCTTTGCTTACCTGATCAGGTGGCTGATGAGCCTTCTGGGTATGCCAATGGGATTTATGCACTCTGCCGGACCCATTGGAATCCTGGTCAACATGGTCATCATCGTCATTGCGGCACTGAACCTCATCATGGATTTTGATTTTATTGAAAAGGGGGCTCAGATGGCCGCTCCCAAATACCTGGAGTGGTACGGGGCCTTCGGATTGATGGTGACCCTGATCTGGCTCTACATTGAGTTTCTGAGGTTGCTTTCCAGGTTTGCATCCAGGTAACTAGTTATGATGAGTGAATTAGAAAAATATTTCGCGCCATTTCGGGAGAAGATCATTGGAAACGATGCCACCTTTGAGTCACCATACGGGACCAAGAGGATTATCTATGCGGACTGGCTTGCAGGCGGGAGGCTGTATGATCCCATCGAAAAGAGGCTTCAGTCCCAATTCGGCCCCTATGTGGCCAATACCCATACTGAAACCACGTATACCGGAACCCTGATGACCAGGGCCTACCAGCGATCTCATCAGCTGATCAAAGAGCATGTGAACGCAGGGCCCAATGATGTGATCATCACCGCAGGATTTGGGATGACCGCTGTGATCAACAAGCTGATGCGGATCCTCAGCCTGAAGGGTTGCGGGGGGACCGGCACCGACTGTGTCAGGACTGGTGACCGGCCGGTGGTGTTTATTACCCACATGGAGCACCATTCAAACCACACCTCCTGGTTCGAGACACTTGCCGATGTGGTGATGATCGAACCTCATGAAGACCTGAGTATCGACCTGGATGATTTTCGTAAAAAGCTGGAACTGTACAAGGATCGCAAATTCAAGATCGGCTCTTTCACAGCCTGTTCGAATGTAACAGGAGTTAAGACCCCTTACCACAAGCTGGCCAGGATCATGCATGAATACGGCGGGGTGGCCTTCATCGATTTTGCAGCAAGTGCACCCTATATGGAGATGAACATGCACCCGGAAGACCCCATGGAGAAACTGGATGCCATCTTCTTCTCTCCCCATAAATTTCTCGGGGGGCCCGGGTCATCGGGTGTCCTCATATTCGACAAGGCGATGTATTCATCCACAGTCCCTGACAATCCGGGTGGGGGAACGGTAGACTGGACCAATCCATGGGGAAAGTATAAATATGTGGATGATATAGAGGTGCGGGAAGATGGCGGAACACCCGGATTCCTTCAATCTATAAAAGCTGCACTGGCTATTGAACTGAAGTCCCGGATGGGTGTGGAGAAGATCATGGCCCGTGAAGAGGAGCTGCTGAAAATCGCGCTACCGGGGCTAAGGAGTATCAAAGGGATCGAGATCCTGGCCAACAATGTGGATGACCGCCTGGGTGTGATCTCTTTTTACCACCCCGACATCCATTTCAACCTTTTTGTCAAGTTGCTTAATGACAGGTATGGTATCCAGACACGGGGTGGCTGTGCCTGCGCGGGAACCTATGGACACTTCCTGCTTGAGGTAACCTACGACAAGTCGCAGAAGATCACCGAAAAGATCAACCACGGCGACCTGACCGAAAAACCGGGATGGATCAGGTGGTCGCTGCACCCCACCATGACCGATGAAGAGGCCAGGTTTACCCTGCGGGCCATTGAAGAGGTAACCCTGCACCATCAGGAATGGATCAGGGATTACCATTATAGCTCAAAGAAAAACGAATTTTTCCATCACTCCCAGGCAGACCAGACCATGGAGGATAACATGATGAATGATTGGTTTGCGCTATGAGGGTAGTCAGGGTGGATAGCAAACCGACCGAGAAGCGTTTCCTCGATTTTCCCAGGAGGCTGTACCGTAACGATCCAAATTTTGTGATCCAGTTTGACAGTGAAGTTAAAAAAGCTTTTAACAGGAAGGTAAACTCCTATTTTCAACATGGTGATGCTCAGCGGTGGATCGTAGTGAATGATCAAAACCGGACCGTGGGTCGCATCGCAGCTTTTTATGACCGCAATAAGAATGAAGCTGATGATGTGCTGAGCGGGGGGTGCGGTTTTTTTGAGTCGGTTGATGACCGGCAGGTGGCATCTCTTCTGTTCGATACCGCAAAGGCCTGGCTTGGTGAGAACGGTTATGAAGCGATGACCGGGCCCATCAATTTTGGGGAGAACGACAGCAACTGGGGATGCCTTGTACAGGGTTTTTTACCTCCTGCCATCGGCATGACCTATAACCTTCCCTACTACCGGAATCTTTTTGAAAGCTACGGCTTTAACCTCTATTACAGACAGTTAAGCTTTCAACTGGATCTTGACAAACCCTTCCCTGAGAGGTTCTATAAGATTGCAGAGTGGATCAACAACCGGGAGGGCTATTCATTCCAGCATTTCGATCTGAAAAACGTATCGAAGTTTGTTGCTGATACGGTTTCCATTTACAACGATGCCTGGCGTCCGCTCAGGGAGGATCATACCCCCATGGACCCGGACTCCCTGCATGATGCATTAAGAAAGGCCCGGCCCATTCTGGATCCGGAATTTATCTGGTTTGCCTATAAGGACAACAAACCCATTGCCTTTTTCATGTTCCTTCCGGATGCAAACCAGATATTCCGACACCTGAACGGAAAAATGCACCTGGTAAATAAGCTGAGGTTCCTTCTCCATAAAAGGAGGAAGAGCATCACCCGTGCACGCGGGACAGCTGCGGGGGTGGTTCCAAAGTATCAGAATTCAGGAGTGGAGTCCGGGATTTTCTGGCAGATGAGACAGGTCATGGACAAGAGGCCCCACTACAAACATTTTGAATTGTCCTGGGTGGGCGACTTCAACTCTAAAATGATTGCACTGTACCAGGCCACCGGGGCCCACCACACGAAGACCCACCATACATACCGGTACCTGTTCGACCGGGAGAAACCATACAAAAGATTTATGGAAGAGTCGGTGGATGAGAGTCAGTTACCTCCGGAGAGCCTGGTTAAGGATTAAGCACAATTTGAAAGGTATTTATTTTGAAGTTTTAACAAACATTTCTATCTTTGCAGTCCGTTTTGAAAAAAGCGGATGGATTGAAAACAACTAGAAGATGAAAAAAGATATACATCCAAAGAATTACAGGCTTGTAGCTTTCAGGGATATGTCCAATGGACAAACATTTGTTACCAAGTCAACTGCAGCTTCCAAAGAGACAGCAAAACTGGAAGATGGCAATGAATATCCATTGATCAAACTGGAGATTTCCAACACTTCACACCCTTTTTATACAGGTAAGATGAAGCTTGTGGATACTGCCGGACGTGTGGACAAGTTCATGAACCGCTACAAGACACACCTGGACAAGAAGAAACAATAGAAGGAATACAACTCCTTTGTGTATAAAGCCGTCTCATCTGGGACGGCTTTTTTTGTACATTTAAATTAAAAATGCAACTGATCCTGTTCGACGACCGCTCGTGCGACAACCTTCTTCCGCTTACCTTCACACGGCCGGTGGCTGACCTGAGGGTTGGGATTCTGACCATTGCGGAGAAATGGGAGCGATACCTGAATACAACCTCCTCCTTTCTCACGCGAGAGTACCTGGCAGGAAAGTATCCGCTCCTGGCCGGGGAGGATAACCTGCTGGTCAATGGTTCAATTCTGCCTGATAAAACGGTGACACAACTCCTCAAGGGGCTGGATACGGGAGGTGCCCTGAAGAAGGGAGACACTTTGCTCGGGGCCCGCATGGGAAGGTCCGGAGCAGAGAATTTCATCGAGGAAGAGTGGATGGCTGTTGCTGAAGAGTACACTGGCGAGGTCTCCCTGGTGGATTATCCATGGAAGATTTTCAAGCTGAACGGGCAGGAGATTGAAGCCGATTTTGAACTGGTGACCCGTGGTCGTACCAGCGAGCCGTTGAGCGACACTGTAAGGGTGATCGGAAAGGGCCGGGTGTTTGTCGAACCCGGGTTCAAAGGGGAGTATTTCACGATAAACACCTCTTCGGGATCCTTCTACCTGGGGCGTGACAGTGAGATCATGGAGGGCAGCTTGATCAGGGGTCCCTTTGTGTTGGGTGAAGCGTCGGTTGTGAAACTCTCTGCCAAGATTTATGGTCCCACCACCATTGGCCCCTTCAGCAAAGTGGGGGGAGAGATCAACAATTCGGTGATCCACTCCCAATCCAACAAGGGTCATGACGGGTACCTGGGGAATGCGGTAATCGGCCAGTGGTGTAACCTGGGGGCCGACACCAACAACTCAAACCTGAAAAACAACTACTCGGAGGTTAAAGCCTGGAACTATCCCAAAAGACAGTTCATCAAAACAGGGCTCCAGTTCTGCGGCCTGATCATGGGCGACCACTCAAAATGCGGGATCAATACCATGTTCAATACCGGAACCATGGTGGGGGTAGCCGCCAATATCTTTGGTTCAGGTTACCAGAAGAATCACATTCCATCATTCAGCTGGGGAGGCGCTACTGGTATGATTACCAATAATATAGAAAAAGTGTTTGAAACAGCCTCACTGGTCATGGAGAGGCGTGACATCGAACTAACCACCCAGGACAGGGCGATCCTTCAATACATTTATGATTTCTCGGAGCAATTCAGGAAATAGCCACTTTTATTTGAGCAGCAGCTCCTCCAGATCTTCAGTCAGTTTCATATCCCTCTCCCAGTCATAGAGGGTTAGTCCCCGCAGGTTATAGTAGTAATTCCAGTAGTTTCTCAGGGCCTGCACATAACCCCGGCGGGCCACATCTTTCTCTTCAAGGGCCACATTCAGATCCAGCACATCGATCTTTCCGATCAGAAACCTCTGTTTGGACACCTCGTAACGAAGATCTGCAATGGTATCGGCCTTCGAGGCAATGGCCACCTGGTCATCCTGAAGGTTGAACTGCATCACCTGCAGGAAGATGTTCTCATTAAAGGCGATCTGGGACTGCTGTACATTGGTTTTAACCACCTCCTGGGAAGACTGTGCCATGCGGTACCTTCCCCTCCCCAGTCCCCAGTCAAGAAGCGGAACCTGTAATCCTATCTCGACTCGCTGCTGATTCAGGGGGTTCTGGTATGCTGCCCCTAGCTCCTCACCATACTGACTTAATCCTACCTGGGCAAACAGGTCGGCCCTGATCCCTTTCCGGGACCGGGCAGCAGCCACCTGCTTTTCCGCCTCAAGCAACTGCCGCTCCATGTTCAGGATCTCCGGGTTGTTGGCCTTGGCTTCAGCCAGGATGCGGACATACTCAAGGTCCAGTTCAGGCACATCGGCTGGAAGCACCAGTTCCAAATTCACCCGTTCGTTGAAACCCAGGAAAGACCTGAGCCTTGATTTTGTCAGTGCCAGGTCAATACTGGCTTCATTGAGGTCCTTGCCTGCAATCAGGTAGCTGTACTCCATTTGCAGTAGCTCATCCTCGGAGATGGTCCCCAGCTGGTACCGGCCTTTGGCAATATGGAACAGTGTATCGGTGTTGGCCTGGTTCTTCTCTGCAATCTCCAGGTTGATCTGCGCCAGGGTCAGGTCAAAGAAGTATCCCACAGCCCGTTTACTCACCATCTCCATGGAGTTGATATACTGAAGTTTGGCCTCCTCATATTTCATAGGTTCGATCTTCCGGTCCCATTTCAGCTCATTGTACCCGTTGATGGGCTGGTAGAAGCCAATGGTTACCGGGTAAGCCAGGAAGGTGGTGGGAGGAACATCCCCGAAATTATCGTTTCGCTGCAGCCGCGAAGAGACAAAGACCCTGCCGCCGGTCAGACCGATGTTCTGGTTCAACTGCAAATCAAGGTCAGTTTGCATGTTTGACCTGGTGACAAATTTCTCCGATCCGTCGGGTTGGGTCACACTCTCCATCGTGTTGTTCAGGGAGGGAATGGTGGCTTCCAGGCTCAGACCGGGCCTGAAACTGGCCTGGTGTGTCCTGAACTCCCAATAACTGCTGCGGAACTGGTGGCGGGCCATGAGTCCCATCAGTGACTGCTCCCCGGCCAGATCGATAACCTCCGGCAGGGTCAGCACCCTCTTTTCAGTTTCAGCTCCTGTCTGTGCCTGGAGCTCCAGGGTCAGAGAGAATGATATGAAGATAATTGCGATTCGATACATGTTACTCATGTCTTAAAGATTCGATGGGATCCTTTTCTGAGGCCCGTTTTGCCGGCGAATAGCCAAATATCACTCCCACCGATGCCGATACTACAAATGAGATGACGACACTGAGCGGGGTCACCACAGTGGCAATGTCTGCAAATTTGGTGATCAGTGATGAAGCGACGATCCCGATAATCACCCCCACGATTCCCCCGATCACGCTGATCAGCACTGCCTCGGCAAGGAATTGAACCACAATATCCATTTTCCGGGCGCCGATAGCCATCCGTGTCCCGATCTCCTTGATACGCTCCATCACCGATGCAAACATGATGTTCATAATCCCGATCCCCCCCACCAGGAGAGAGATGCTGGCAATGGCTCCCAGTACAATGTTAAAGACATCCTTGGTCCGTTGCTCCTGCTTTAGCAACAACTCCGGCACAGTGATCTCATAATCCTTTACATCCTCATGTCTTCGGAGCAACAGACGGGCCAGCAGTTCGGTAGATACCGAAAGTTCGGAAGATTCATTCACCTGGACGATAATCCGGTCCAGCTGGTTGTAATTTGAGGAGGAGCCCTGCCACCCATTGAAACTGACAACAAATCCGCGCCCGAAAAACATCCCGTTACTCGCATTGATCCTGCTGATTACAAGGGAGCGGTCCTGGTACCTCATCAACATGGTCTTTACAGGTACATAGATGTTATCGTTCATCACATTGACCCCTATGTTTTCAAAACGGGTCAGGTCCACCTCGTTCTTATCCAGTACACCAACTACCTGCAGCCACACTTTGTCAAATTTGATATACTTGCCGATTGGGTTCTCTTTGCTGAAGAACTTATTCTTGATATTGGCACCGATCACGCAGACCGGGATACCGTTCTCCTCCTGTACTTTGTTGAAAAAGGCACCCTCCCGGAGCGGAAGGTTGAAGATGTCGAAGTACTCGGTGGAGACTCCGAGCAGTTTTGCAGTGGAACGCTTCCCCCCCTGGATTACGTAACTGTTCAGTTCGATTTCAGGAGAGATCGTTTTTACTGTAGGAAGAACCTCCCTGATGGCTTCCACATCTTTCAGGGTTAGTCCGGGCGAGAATTTCTTAAGCTTCTTGTTATCACCATTCTCCTCCGATCCCTCCCCTTCAGCCACCTCTATAACAGGAGTGATCATGATGTTGTTTACACCCACCATCTTGATCTGCTCCAGGATCTCCTGCTGCGCCCCCCTGCCAATGGCCAGCATGGTAATCACGGCAGCCACCCCGAAAATGATCCCCAGGGCAGTAAGCATGCTTCGCAACTGGTTGGACAAAATCGACTCGATGGCGATCAGGATGTCATGAAGATACCTGCCCATGACCTACTCCTGACTTTTCTTTACATTATTTGAACCCGAAAGCTTGCCACCCCGGGCACGCCCCCCGGGAGGAGGCCCCTTTGGTATATCCTTCATTTTCATTTGTTGCTCTTCCCTTTTGCGACGCTCATCCTCTTTTCGCTTCATGATCTCGTCGATAAGGGCCAGCCCCGTATATTCAAATGATTCCGGATTATCGGGGGGAGAGAGATAGAGCTTTTCACCCCTTTTCAGCCCCATCTCCACAATGATATTGTTCTCATTGGCTTCACCCAGCACAACAATCTGCTTCTTTCCTGCACGTGTATAGACAAAGGTGAGGCTGTCATTTGCATGAACCGCCTCAAGCGACACATACAACACGCTGTCCAGAACATGGGTGATCACTTCATTGCTGGTGGTCATTGACGGCCTGAGGATGGTGTCCCGCTCATTGATCTCAATACGTACTTCAAATACTTTGGCATCGGTGTTAGGAAGCTGCTGGCCGATGTTGGCCACCTCAATCACCTCACCGGTAAACTGCTTCTCAGGGAAAGCATCCACCCCGATTCTCACTAATTGACCCTTGTTAAGCTTGCTGATATCTATCTCATTTACATATGTCAGGGAGATCATGGTAGAGAGGTCGGGCAGTGTGGCCACAGCCAGGTCCCATGTGTTGATCTCCGTACCGGCTGTACGTTTCTGCCCGTTCCAGTCCTTTTTATAAATCACCATTCCCGAGGCGGGAGCCATGATATCAAATTCCGCCATCACTGCCACCATCTCCTGCTTGCTTCGCCGGTCCCTGGCAAGGTTAATCTCTGCCTCACGCATTCTGGCCTTTGCCAGCCTGACTTTCAACCCATAATTCTCTTTGGCCTGTGCATACGACCTGTTGGCCTTCTGCAGTGTAATCTCGGCTTGCCTGATTGTGGCCGGTGGTTCATACTGTGACTGCTCCACGGTAATCTCAGCCTCCTCCACGTTAAAATTCAGGTTGATCAGGTCATCCCTCAGCTGCCTCAGTTCCATGGTGGTATCCAGCCTGGTACGCATGTATTCCGACTCCTGCTTCTCCAGGTTATCCAGCATATCTTTCAGTGCATTATCTGCCTCGGACCGGTCAAGGGTTGCAACCCAGTCGCCCGAATCCACCACGGTACCCTCCGGGATCAGATCCTGGATCTTCACCCTGTGGATCCTCAGGTGCCTGCTTCGCAATGAAGAGGGTGCCGAAATCTCGGTCTCCCTGATGGCCTGCAACTCTCCTGTTACCATCACTGCAATCTCAAATTCCCCGGATTGCACTTCTGTTTCCAAAACAACAATTTTCTCTTTGCCTGAAAGAATTGAATAGAGGATCATTGCTGCTATTAACACAACAGGAATAACAATGGCGATGAGGGTCTTTCGTTTCATAATAACATGGGGTCAATTCAACCTGATAACTTTATAATTTTGAGAGCAGTCCCTGGATTGTATCCCCTGCATCTCCGGCCAGCCGGCTGGCCTCTTCATGGGTTCCGGCCTCGGCATAGAGCCTGATAATGGGTTCCGTATTCGATTTTCTCAGGTGGACCCAACCCTCGGGCATGTCCACTTTAACACCGTCCACTGTGTTCACATCATGGGCGGCATACTCCTTCTTAAAAGCAGTGAGCAGCTGGTCCGCATCGGCTCCCTGCGGCAATTCAATTTTGTTCTTCGAAATGAAATAATCGGGGTATTTTTTTCGAAGCCTGCTGCAGGTCAACCCACTTTCAGAGAGGTGTGTCAGAAAAAGTGCAATCCCCACCAGGGCATCCCTGCCATAATGAAGTCCGGGGTAGATAATACCTCCGTTTCCTTCGCCACCAATCACACAGTTGTTGGCCCTCATGGCATCCACTACATTTACCTCACCCACTGCGGAAGGATGATAAGATTGACCATACCCTTCTGTTACATCCCTCAGCGCACGTGTGGAGGAGAGGTTTGATGCTGTATTACCGGGAGTCTTCGACAGGATATAATCAGCCACGGCCACCAGGGTATACTCTTCGCCAAACATGCTCCCATCCTCACACACAATGGCCAACCGATCCACATCGGGATCTACAACGAATCCCACATCTGCCCTCTCCCTGACCATCGCCTCTGAAATGTCCGAAAGGTTTTCGGGCAGGGGTTCCGGATTGTGGGGAAAGTCTCCGTTCGGTTCGCAATAGAGTTCAACGACATCCTGAACCCCAAGGGCCTTTAATAACCCGGGTAACACGATCCCTCCAACTGAGTTAACACAGTCTATGGCCACCCTGAATCCCTTTTTCCTGATTTTCCCGACATCCACCAGTTCCATTCCAACCACCTGGTTAATGTGTTGGATATCCATTCCCTCCAAAGGTTTAATGGTTCCCAGCTTATAAACATCTGCATAGCTGTAATCATTGGACCGGGCTTTTTTCAGAATAGCGGCCCCATCAGATGCAGAAAGGAATTCACCCTTGCCATTAAGCAGTTTCAGTGCATTCCACTGTGCAGGGTTGTGGCTGGCTGTAAGGATGATTCCCCCATCGGCCTCCAAATGGGTAACAGCTATCTCCACGGTAGGCGTGGTGGCAAGTCCCAGTTGAAGAACATGAACCCCCATGGCCGAAAGTGTAGCGGAAACCAGTTGTTCAACCATGGGTCCAGAGATGCGGGCATCCCTTCCCAGTGCCACTGTCGGATCCTCTTTTCCCGACTGCTCCTTCAACCAGGAGGCATAAGAGGATGCAAATTGAACCGTATCAATGGGTGTTAACCCGTCGCCGGGGAGGCCGCCTATGGTACCCCGGATTCCTGAAATTGAAATTACGAGACTCATCTGGTACTGTATTTGAGGATGTCAATATCAAAGTTAAAACTATTATGTCAAGTTTGTTTCTTAATAAGCTGTATCTTTGTTGCCTTTAACATTAATTAAGAATCAGTGCATTGAGTAATCCCGGATCAAATAAAAAAAGTGGCAGCCAGGGTGGTCACGGCAGGTCGAAACCATCGGCCGGCAGGGGTAGTGATAACCTGGGAACTTCAAGGCCCGGAGATGGACCGAAGCGACCCTTGAAGGAGGGTGGTTTCCTGAGTCAGGATGGCCGGGGAAAGAAGGAGGCGACCAGAAAGCAGGAGCGCTCCCAAAAACAGGATGGCCCAAAAAAACCGAAAGGAGCAGGAAAACAGAAGAGCTCCCAAAACCAGAAGCGACCCCCAAAACATGGTTCCAGTCCCGGAAGCGATGAGGTCCGGCTTAACAAATTCATTGCTGCTTCGGGAGTCTGTTCAAGGCGTGAGGCCGACCAGTTGATCTCTGCCGGTCTGATCACGGTGAACGGCACAATCATTACACAGCTGGGAACCAAGGTAAAACCGGACGATGATGTGCGCTATAATGGCAGCCGGGTACAGAACCAGCGCAAGGTATACCTGCTCCTCAACAAGCCTAAAGATTATGTAACGACCACCGATGACCCGCGGGAACGGAAAACGGTGATGCTGCTTGTGCGCGATGCCTGCACCGAAAGGATCTATCCTGTGGGGAGGCTTGACCGGCAGACTACCGGGGTGCTGCTTTTTACCAACGATGGCGATCTGGTCAAGAAACTGACACATCCCAGGTACAACAAGAAGAAGATCTACCATGTGTTCCTGGACAAGGGGGTGTCCGGGGGCGATCTGAAAAAACTTGCCGATGGTGTTACACTTGAGGATGGATTCATTCAACCCGATGCCATCAGTTATGTATCTGGCGATAACAAGAAGGAGATCGGACTGGAGATCCACTCGGGCCGCAACCGCATCGTCAGACGCATGTTTGAGCACCTTGGGTACCGGGTAACCAAACTGGACCGCGTCTATTTTGCCGGGCTGACCAAGAAGAACCTGCCCAGGGGAAAATGGCGTTTTCTCACCGAAGATGAGGTGGGCCGGATGAAAATGAACGCATATGAATAGTGAGGAAGTTAGAGATGGAGCATAAATCGGGATATGTCAATATTATCGGAAAGCCCAATGTGGGGAAATCCACCCTGATGAATGCCATGGTGGGAGAGAAACTCTCCATCATCACTTCCAAAGCACAGACCACCCGTCACCGGATCCTTGGTATCGTCAACCACACCGATTACCAGGTGATATTTTCTGATACCCCCGGAATCCTGGAGCCCAGTTACAAACTGCAGGAGGTGATGTTGAAGGCAGCACGGTCGGCCCTGGTTGATGCAGATATACTGGTATACATCACAGAGGCCGGGGATAAGCCCGACCCGGAGGATCCCTTCCTTCAGAAGCTGGCTGACATGAAGATCCCCATCCTGCTTGTGATCAATAAGATTGACCAGAGCAACCAGGAGCAGGTCGAAGCTGATATCGACACCTGGGACAGGCTTCTCCCCAAAGCTGAGAAAATTCCTATCAGTGCCCTTTTGAAATTCAATGTAAAATCAATTTTTAACCGGATCCTTCACCACCTGCCCGAGTCTCCTCCATATTATCCGAAGGATGCGCTAACCGATAAGTCTGAGAGGTTCCTGACAGGAGAGATGATCCGCGAAAAGATTCTGCTCCAATACAAACAGGAGATCCCCTACGCCGTGGAGGTGGAGATAGAGTCATTCAAGGAAGAGAAAAAACTGATCAGGATCTATGCGGTGATTTTCGTTGAAAGGGAAGGCCAGAAGGGGATCCTCATTGGAAATGAAGGGAAGGCCCTGAAGCGGGTAGGACGGGAATCCAGGATTGAGATGGAGGCTTTCTTTGCTAAGAAGGTGTTCCTTGAACTGAAGGTCAAGGTGAAAAAAGAGTGGAGAAACAGTGATTATCAGATAAAAAAATTCGGGTACCGTTAAAGCAAACAATCCATGGGAAACATCGTGGCCATCGTAGGAAGACCCAATGTTGGAAAATCCACCTTTTTCAACCGCCTTACCGAAACCCGGCATGCCATTGTGGATGAAGTAAGCGGTGTGACCCGTGACCGCCATTATGGACGGGTGTTCTGGAACGGACAGGACTTCAGCATCATTGATACGGGGGGATATGTGACCAACTCTGATGATATTTTTGAAGAGGAGATCCGCAAACAGGTGATACTGGCCATGGAGGAGGCCGATGTGGTGGTTTTTCTTGTTGATGTCACGGGAGGCATAACCGATCTGGATGAAACCATTGCAGCCATGCTGAGAAAGGTTCAGAAGCCTGTTGTACTTGTTGTGAACAAGGTGGACAATTCTCAAAGGCTCTACGATGCCACTGCTTTCTACAGCCTGGGACTGGGCGACTATTTTGCCCTCTCTTCGATCAACGGAAGCGGCACGGGTGAGATGCTTGATCACCTGACCTCAATTTTCGTGAAACAGGAGGAGGAGGAAGAGGAGGAGATACCAAAGATTGCAGTGGTGGGGCGTCCAAATGTGGGAAAATCATCGCTGATTAATGCGTTGGTGGGTGAAGAGAGAAATATCGTCACACCCATTTCAGGAACCACAAGGGATTCGATCAATACCCGCTATTCCAAATACAACCACGATTTTATCCTGGTGGATACAGCCGGCCTGAGGAAAAAAGGGAAGGTGAAAGAGGACCTTGAGTTCTACTCGGTCATGCGATCGGTCAGGGCCATCGAATATGCAGATGTATGTATTCTCCTGATCGATGCCACAATCGGTATTGAGGCGCAGGATGTAAATATTTTCCACCTGATCGAGAGAAACCGGAAAGGGGTGGTTGTCCTGGTGAATAAATGGGACCTTGTGGAGAAGGAGACCCAGACCATGAAAGCGCTGGAGGAGAAGATCAAAAAACGGCTGGAACCGTTCGATGATGTTCCGATCCTGTTTGTCTCTGCCCTGACCAAGCAGCGGATCCACAAAACCCTTGAAGTGGCCATAGAGGTCTATAAGAACCGAACAATGCGCATTCCCACATCCAAACTGAATGAGGTGATGCAGCAGGCCATCGAGGATCACCATCCCCCGTCTGTAAAAGGAAAACACATTAAGATCAAGTACGCGACCCAGCTCCCAACCCACGCCCCGGCATTTGCCTTTTACTGTAACCTTCCGCAATACATCAGGGAATCATACAAACGGTACCTTGAAAACCAGATCAGGAAACATTTCCGGTTCACCGGTGTTCCAATCAGGATTTTTATGCGAAAAAAGTGAGAAAAACCGTTATCACCATATGGACTGTCCTGCTCCTGGTGGTCTCCTGCAACGAGATCATACCGGAGTATCCCGACGAGCCTGTTGTTGATTACAAGGGAACAGCATTCTATATTGGGGAGGATCCGTTGGGAAACCCAACCCTGGTAAGCAGAATCATCTTTGATTTTACCGATGGCGACGGAAATGTGGGGCTCTATCCCCTTCCCGAGAATACGGATCCGGACCTTCCCGATTCGTTGAAATACAATTTCTACCTGCAACTGTACGACCTCCAGGGATATGAGTTTGTTAAGGTTCCTGACTCGTTAGGAGGTGTTTTAAGAAACCGGATCCCACCCCTTGATAAAGAACCTACCAGCGGGACCATGGAGTTGGACATCTATTATCCTTTGATCGTCTACGATACCATATTCTACACTTTCTATATTGTGGACAGGGCCTTTAACAGGAGCAATACCGATACAACTGATATATTTGTTTTAAGCAACATCGAACTGGACAGCCTTAACCAGGCCTATTAACTACAGCTTAATTCCCATAAACAGCACATCATCCACCTGTTCCAGGTCCTCTTTCCAGAGGAAGAAATTACTCTTAATGTAGTTATACTGCTCCTCCATGGGTTTATCATGGATATCCCTGAGCAGATTTTTGAGCCTCACCATCTTGAATTTCCTGCCCAGAGGTCCGCCAAACTGATCGGGATACCCGTCTGAGAACATATAGATGATATCTCCCTTCTTCAGATTGAACTCCTGGTCGATGAACTCCTTCTCAAGGCGGTCCTCATCCAGCTGTCCCCCAATTGAACTGCGGCTTCCTTTCACATAGATCTGCTCCCCGCCAGAGTAGATGATCACAGGCCGCATGGCCGAGCTTACCTTAAAATTCAGGGTTTTCATATTAATATCGGCCACAATGATATCCATCCCGTCGTTGGACCCACTTGTCTCCATGTTCTGGTTCAGCGACTCCCGCACCTCCCGGTCAAGGGTCGACAGAACCTGGGATGGTTTCTGAATGTCGCTCCTGAGGCAGATATCCTTTATGAGCGTGGTGCCAATCATGGACATGAAAGCTCCGGGAACACCATGACCGGTGGAATCGGCACAAACCACTATAAAACGGTCTTCATTCACCTTTTCATACCAGTAGAAGTCCCCGCTCACAATATCCCTGGGCTGATAGAATACAAAACTTCCACTGAAGGTATCGTGCAACTTCTTAATGGGTGGGAGGATGCTCGCCTGTATCCGCTGGGCATAGTTAATGGAGTCGGTGATGTCCCTGTTTTTCACCTCAATCTCCTCTTTCTGCTGGATCACCTCCCTGGTCCGCTCATCCAGCTGGCGCTGAAGATACTCCTGGATCGCCTTCTGGTTACGCTCCCTGATCTTGAAGATCGCAAAAATGACAACCATTACCAATGCGATTGCTGATGCAATAAACCACCAGGCTTTCCAGACCGGGATCTTCACGGTGATCGCCAGGCTCAGGGGTTCATGCGAACAGTTGCCACTGCCATCACATGCCCTTAAGAGAAAACGGTAGTCCCCGTCCTCAATCCGGCCGTACGAGGCATAGGCAACATCCGAGATATCGGACCACTCCACTTCGTATCCATCCAGCCTGTACTGGTAGGTTACCTGCTCTGGATTGCTCAGGTTGATTCCCACGAAGTCGATACGCATACGGTACCTGTCATACTTCAGCTTAATCTCCTGCAGAGGATCATAAGGTATGTCGGAGATCACCACCGATTTGAGACTCAGCCTGGGGGGAATTGAATCCTCCCTGGCCTGAAATGCATCATACTTGATGATCCCTTCGGTGGTCCCAAAGAGCAGTTTCCCCAATACCGACCGGGCCACCGAACTGTGGTTGATATCCGATGTAAAACCGGACTCCCTGCCGAAGGTCCGGATGGTCTCTTTGTGGGGATCGATCCGGCTCAATCCCTGTCTGTGGCCGACCCATACAAACCCTTTCGGATCGATCCCGATGGCATAGGTGTAATTGTTCAGGAGCCCCCGCTTATCGCAGTACCTGGCCACCGTATCGGAGTCAAATTTAAATACCCCATCGCCATAAGTGCCTGCCCAGATGTTTCCCCTGGCATCCTGTGCCAGGGTCAGGAACTCCAGCTTAGGTTTGCCATCCAGAATACTCTGAACCACCTCATTCCCAGCCTTTATCCCCACCAGTCCGCTGGTCACTGTAGCAACCCACGCGGTACCCTCATCATCCACCAGGATATCGTTTACCTTGTTGTGGGGAAGCCCGTTGGTTGTGGAAAAGGAGGTGCGCCGTCCCGTTTCATAGTTCAGTGAATAGACGCCATTGTTGGTGGCTACAAAAACAGAGTCCCCGTTGCCGTCAATGGCATTGATGATGTTCTCAAGTGAGTTTCCTGAAATAACCAGCGGGGTAATCCGTGAACTGCCGCTTCGTTTCAGATACAATCCACTCTGTTCAGTTCCTATATATAGATCATTTGCCGGATCAAGGTAGAGCGCAGTCACCTGGTCCTCGGGAAGCCCGTTGGCAGGGGTCAGGTTAGTAATATCTTCAGGCAGATCGCCCGCGTAGTGTGCAATGCGGTTGTTGCTTCCGAACCAGTGATCCACTCCCCTTGTATACATTGCACTCACGGCATTATCCTGCCCGTCCTCCCAGAGGTTGAAAAAGGTGAAAGCCTGGTCCCGAAGCACCGCAATCCCCTTTCCCTGTGATGAAAACCACTGGTTTCCCTCATCATCGATAAAAATATCATTGATGTACTCATTGGGAATTCCGCTGGCTGCATTGAACATGATCGAATTTTTTCCGGGCCGGCCGGTTTCATCAAGATCTATCCTGTGTATTCCCTTCCCATAGTCTGCAATCCACACCCTCCTGGTCCCGTCAAACACAATGGAGGAGATGCGTGACCAGGCAAGTCCCTGCTTCGTTCCGATTTTTTCAATCCTCCAGTTTTCCGGATTCTGCCCGGATCCTGTGATGGCGTAGAGCCCCTCATCCTCGGTTCCCACCCAGAATTCATCATCCCGAATGGCAGGTGTAATCTCCTGTACCAGGATGTATTGAAGATCTGCAATATTTCCGGTATGGATGTAGGTCTCCAACTCCTGGTCATACCTGA
>JBDLIQ010000073.1:0-20939 GCA_039714775.1 Bacteroidota bacterium | reverse complement strand
CTGAAGGAGTTTTTAAAGTAGAAAAGCTTCTCACCAGAAAAACTCAAAAGGCCAACCCTTTCGGATCGGCCTTTCTCTTCCCTTTTTTCCACTACACCCGATCAGGTAATAATAAGTAGGAGTAACAGAGCGAAAGGGTATTTAACGAGGAACCTATAAAACTTTGTGCAAAGTTTTTCAGAGACGAGTTAAATACCCTGAAGCGGTTACCCTACTCCTCCTCCTGCTCGGCTTCGTACGCCTTGAGTAGTTCCTCCTGGATATCTCCCGGTACCTGTGCATACTCATCGAAGCGCATGGAGTACATGGCGCGTCCGCTGGTGAGCGAGCTCAGTGCGGTGGAGTATTTGTTCATCTCGGCCAGTGGAACCCTGGCGGTGATCTTCTCGAAACCCTTTTCGCTGGCCATGCCCTGGACAATGGCGCGCCTTCCCTGAAGGTCGCTCATCACGTCGCCCATATAATCGGAGGGTACCAGTACTTCCACTTCGTAAACCGGTTCCATGATCTTGGGTCCGGCTGTCTTGAAGGCCTGGCTGAATGCATTTCTGCCGGCAAGCATAAAGGAGATTTCGTTTGAGTCTACCGGGTGCATCTTCCCGTCATACACATAGACACGGATGTCGCGGGCATAAGAACCGGTAAGTGGTCCCTCTTCCAGTTTTTCCATGATCCCTTTCAGGATGGCAGGAAGAAAACGTGCGTCGATGGATCCACCCACGATACCGTTCACAAACTCCAGCTTTCCACCCCAGCTCAGCTCGTGTGTATCCACACCCCTGTTGGCCATCTTGTGCTCCTTGCCCCCCATTTTGAACATCGATTTTGGTTCGCTTCCTTCCAGGTAAGGTTCAATGATCATGTGAACTTCACCAAACTGACCGGAACCACCAGACTGCTTCTTATGGCGATAGTCACTCTGTGCCGCTTTGGTGATGGTCTCCCGGTAAGGGATCCTGGGAGCTACAAATTCGGTCTCCACCTTATAGATATTGTCCAGGTGCCACTTCACAATATTCAGGTGGTATTCACCCTGACCCGAAAGGATAATTTGCTTCAGCTCCTTGCTGTATTCAACCTGAACGGTGGGGTCCTCCTGGTTGAGGCGGGTCAGCGCTTCGCCAAGCTTCTCTTCGTCACCTTCAGTAATTGGCCTGATGGCGGTCCTGAATTTAGGCTCCGGGAATGGCACATGTTCAAATTCCCATGATACATCAGGCGAAGTGAGTGTATGGTTGGTCTTGGTATTTTTCATCTTCACGGTACACCCGATATCACCCGCGGTCATCGAGGTCAGCTTGGTGCGGTTTTTTCCCAGTGGCGCAAAGATCTGTGAAAAACGCTCCTTGTTACGGGTGGTGTTGTTGGTCAGATCGTCCCCCTCTTTCACACTCCCGGAGAGCACCTTGAAGTAGTTGATCTCACCGATATGTGATTCAACGGATGTCTTAAAGACAAACAGGGCAGCGGGCCCGGAGGCTTTACGTGCCACTACGGTATCATCGGTGGCGGTGATTGACTCAAACTCGTCGTAGGAGGGAGCTACGTTTGTAAGGAACTCCATGAAGCGGCCAATGCCCATGTTGTTTTTGGCCGATGCACAAAAGACAGGGAACATGCCGCGTGCCACAACCCCTGCAGTAATTCCTGAGCGCATTTCATCTTCAGTGAGACCGTCGTTCTCAAAGAAAAGCTCCATCAGCGCCTCATCGTTTTCAGCAGCCTTCTCGATCAGTTCGTTCCGAAGCTCCTCAGCACGCTCCATTTCAGCTTCAGGGATATCGGTAATCTCAGGCTTGCCGCCCCCCTTTGGATACTTGAAAAGCTTAAAAAGGATAATATCAACGATGGAGTCAAATCCGGGACCTGCATTCACAGGGTATTGTGCCAGCACAACGCCGCTTCCCAGGCTCTCTTTGACCGATTCAAAACTCTTTTCGAAATTGGCCTGGTCGTGGTCACATTTGTTGATCAGGACCACGGCGGGTTTGTTGAATTTCTGTACCCACCTGCTGTGGATCTCAGTGCCCACTTCAACCCCGTTCTGTGCGTTGACAACGATCACCCCGGTATCGGCAACGTGAAGACTTGATACAGTACCACCCACAAAATCATCCGCACCCGGCACATCCAGGATGTTGATCTTCTTCCCGTTGAATTCAGCATACATCAGACTGGAGTACATGGAGGTCTGGTTTTCCATCTCGATCTGGTGAAAGTCAGAGACCGTATTCTTTGAGTCAACATCACCTCTTCTGGCAATTGTACCGCCTTCAAAAAGCATGGTCTCGGCAACGGTGGTTTTCCCTGATCCGGAGTTACCGAGCAGGGCAATGTTTTTAATCTGGTTGGTTGTATATGTCTTCATGTTTACAAATAAAAGAAATTCAACAAATTGTGTTATAGATTCTGTTCAGGAACCCTGAGGTCAGGAGATGCAAAAATAGTAAAATTTTGATTCCAAACAACGGATAATATCGGGAGAAAAGAGGTGTGGAAATTGGCCCTTCCAATCGGCTATTCTCTCATTGGGTTGCTGTTCAAAACAGGGCAAAATCAAAAATTGAGATATTTCCTGTTTCCTGGAACCCCTGTAAATTCTACAAAGCCCGCTCCCTGACCGGTTCAGGCTAATTATTCATTAAATAATTATTGTTTTTTTAAAAAAAACCATACCTTTGCGAACCGAAATTAACAGATGTTTATACACAATAACGAACAATAGAGTATGCCGACGATTCAACAATTAGTTCGTAAAGGCCGTAAGAAACTGACCGATAAGAGCAAGGCTCCAGCCCTGGATTCATGTCCGCAGAGGCGCGGTGTTTGTGTGCGTGTTTATACCACCACACCAAAGAAGCCGAACTCAGCCATGCGTAAAGTCGCAAGGGTAAGACTCACCAACCAGAAAGAGGTGAATGCATACATTCCGGGTGAGGGTCACAACCTGCAGGAGCACTCCATCGTAATGATCAGGGGCGGAAGGGTAAAAGACCTTCCCGGTGTAAGGTATCACCTGATCCGCGGAGCACTGGACACCTCGGGTGTTGAGGGACGGACCCAGCGCAGGAGCAAGTATGGAACAAAAATGCCAAAGAAAAAATAAGAGAGTGCGCAGTACGCTGTGTACAGTACTCATAATACCTATATAATATATAATGAGGAAGACCAAACCAAAAAAGCGAATTATCCTGCCGGATCCAAGGTACAACGATCCATTTGTCACCAGGTTTGTGAACAACATGATGCTCAGTGGAAAGAAGAGTACAGCATATGACATCTTCTATGGTGCCATGGATTTGATTGAGGAGCGGACCAAAAACGAAGAGAAATCTCCAATGGAGATCTTTAAAGCAGGACTGGATAACATCACACCCCAGGTTGAGGTTAAGAGCCGCAGGGTAGGTGGTGCAACATTCCAGGTACCCATGGAGGTGAGGCCCGATCGCAAACAGTCCATTGCCATGAAAAACCTCATTCTTTTTGCCCGCAAGCGTGCTGGTAAATCGATGAGTGAGAAACTTGCAGCAGAATCAATTGCAGCTTACAATAATGAGGGCGGTGCTTATAAGAAAAAGGAAGACACGCACCGCATGGCTGAAGCCAACAAGGCTTTTGCACATTTTAGGTTCTAATACATAATTAAAATAGCATTTACTGCAAGGTAAGTGTGCGGGAATATAATGAACCCAGATTTAAAACATACTAGGAATATTGGGATCATGGCGCACATCGATGCCGGGAAGACTACCACCACAGAACGCGTTTTGTTCTACACAGGTATCACCCACCGCATCGGTGAGGTCCATGACGGAGCTGCCACGATGGACTGGATGGTACAGGAGCAGGAGCGCGGTATCACCATCACATCAGCAGCAACCACCACTTTTTGGAACAACAACGACCAGGAGTATAAGATTAATATAATCGATACTCCGGGCCACGTCGACTTTACAGTCGAGGTGGAGCGCTCGTTGAGGGTTCTCGATGGTGCTGTGGCTGTTTTTTGTGCTGTTGGCGGTGTAGAGCCGCAGTCAGAGACCGTTTGGCGCCAGGCCGATAAGTACAGGGTGCCCCGTTTGGCTTTCATCAATAAGATGGACCGGACAGGTGCCGATTTTTTCAGCGTGGTACAGGAGATTAAGGATAAACTGGGATCGAATCCCGTACCTCTCCAGATCCCGTTTGGCGCGGAAGAGAACTTCAAAGGGATGGTCGATCTGATCGAGCGCAGGGCCATTGTCTGGAAAGAGGACGAGGAGATGGGGATGAAGTATGATTATTGCCCGATTCCCGAAGAGCTGGTCGATACCGTTGAGGAGTGGAGAGAGAAGCTGGTTGAAGCGGTCTGTGTATCGGACGACGACCTGCTGGAGCGTTTCCTGGAAGATCGCGACTCCATCACCGTAGAGGAGTTTATGGCATATGCCCGCAGGGCCACCATCAATATGGACATTGTACCGGTACTCTGCGGTTCAGCATTTAAAAACAAAGGGGTCCAGCGCCTGCTGGATGCCATAACCGACCTCCTTCCCAGTCCCGAGGACAAAGGTGCGGTCACAGGAACAGATCCCAAGACCGACAATAAGATTACCAGACAACCCAAGGATGATGAGCCGATGACCGGACTGGTATTTAAAATTGCCACCGACCCCTTTGTGGGCCGACTGGCATATGTCCGTGTCTACTCAGGAAAGATCCAGGAGGGAGTGATGGTGCTGAACAACCGTACCAATAAAAAGGAGCGCATCAGCCGCATCTACCAGATGCATGCCAACAAGCAGAACCCCAAAAAGGAGATTGGTGCCGGGGACATTTGTGCTGTGGTTGGACTGAAAGAGCTGAGGACCGGGGATACCATCACATCGGTGGGCAAGCCCATGATACTCGAATCCATCGACTTCCCCGAACCTGTAATCGGAGTGGCCATTGAACCCAAAACCCAGGTTGACATAGACAAGTTGGGAGTTGGACTGCATAAACTATCCGAAGAGGATCCCACCTTCCAGGTGAAGAGCAACCCGGATACCGGCCAGACCCTGATCAACGGGATGGGCGAATTGCACCTTGAGATCCTGATGGATCGTCTGAAGCGTGAATTCAAAGTGGAGTGCAATGTGGGGCAGCCACAGGTTAACTATAAGGAGGCCATTACCACCGAAGTGAAGCACAGGGAGGTGTTTAAGAAGCAGACCGGTGGACGTGGTAAATTTGCAGATATAGAGGTCTTCATCGGTCCGGCCGATAAAGATGTTAAAGGGTTGCAGTTCATCTCCGAGATCAGGGGTGGGAATGTGCCCAGGGAGTATATCCCTTCAGTTGAAAAGGGATTCAAGAATGCCCTGACCAATGGTCCGCTGGCAGGATTCCCAATCGAAAATCTGAAAGTCAGACTGGTGGACGGATCATTCCATGCGGTTGATTCCGACCAGCTCTCATTTGAGATCGCAGCCAGGCAGGCATTTAAACATGCTGCTTCAAAAGCCAGTCCGGTGATGCTGGAACCCATCATGGCCGTAGAGGTAGTAACTCCGGAAGAGTATATGGGAGATGTGATCTCCGATTTGAACAAGCGACGCGGACAGGTAGAGGGAATGGACTCCAAGGCAGGAGCCAGGGTGATCAAGGCAAAGGTGCCTCTGTCCGAGCAGTTTGGTTATGTGACCGTACTCAGGACACTCTCCTCAGGCAGGGCCACTTCGACCATGGAATTCAGCCATTATGAACCCATGCCGGCCAACCTCTCCAAAGAGATACTTGAACAGGCAACAGGAAAAGCTTTATCATAACTATTTGAAAGATAATGAGTCAGAAGATTAGAATTAAGTTGAAGTCCTACGATCACAACCTGGTTGATAAATCAGCCGAGAAGATTGTAAAGACAGTGAAATCCACCGGTGCTGTGGTAAGCGGACCCGTTCCGCTGCCCACCCATAAGCGTGTGTATACTGTATTGAGATCTCCCTTTGTGAACAAAAAGTCGAGGGAGCAGTTCCAGTTGAGCTCATTCAAAAGGCTGTTGGATATCTACAGTTCCACACCCAAGACCATCGACGCACTCATGAAACTTGAGTTGCCCAGTGGTGTTGAAGTTGAAATTAAAGTATAACACAGGTAAAAACAGAATAAGATGCCAGGATTAATTGGTAAGAAAGTCGGAATGACTTCCGTTTTCGATAAAGATGGAAAGAACATCCCCTGTACCGTAATACAGGCCGGTCCGTGTACGGTCACACAGGTAAAGACTGTTGAAAGTGACGGCTATGCTGCAGTTCAACTGGCTTTTGACGAAAAGAAGGAGAAGAATACTTCCAAACCAGAGCAGGGGCACTTCGCAAAAGCCAATACCACCCCAAAGAAAAAGGTGATTGAACTGAAAGGGTTTGTTAAAGATTGGAAAGCAGGTGATGTAATTACCGTCGACTACTTTAATGATGACACATGGCTGGACGTTTCCGGAGTCTCCAAAGGTAAAGGATTTCAGGGTGTGGTCAAGAGACACAATTTTGCAGGTGTGAATGACGCCACCCACGGACAACATAACCGGTTGCGTGCCCCCGGATCACTGGGAGCATCCTCCTATCCTTCCAGGGTCTTTAAAGGAATGCGGATGGCCGGCCAGACCGGAAACAGCAGGGTGAAAATCCTGAACCTGAGGATAGTAAAGATCGTTCCCGAGAACAATCTTCTGATCCTCAAAGGTTCTGTTCCAGGATCAAATGGTTCATATTTAATTATTGAGAAATAATGGAATTAGAAGTACTGAATATATCCGGAAAGAGCACCGGAAAGAAGGTAAAACTCAGCAATGAGATCTTTGGGGTCGAACCCAACGATCACGCCATTTACCTGGATGTGAAGCAGATCATGGCCAACAAGCGCCAGGGTACCAGCAAGACAAAGGAGCGTGGAGAGATCAGGGGAAGCCGCAAGAAGATTAAGCGTCAGAAGGGAACCGGTACCGCACGTTTTGGTGATATTAAGAACCCCCTGTTCAGAGGTGGTGGTCGTGTATTCGGACCGAAGCCCAGGACCTACAGCAGCAAGCTGAATCGCAAAGTGAAGGAGCTGGCACGTAAATCTGCACTGACCTACAAGGTGAAGAACAAGCAGGTGATGGTGGTTGAGGACTTCTCCATGGAAGCGCCCAGGACCAGTGAATTTGCGAACATTCAGAAAAACCTGAAGATCGACGATAAAAAGTCACTATTGGTCGTCAACGAAAGAAATAAAAACATATATTTGTCGTCGCGAAATTTGCAGAATTCCAAGGTTATAACAGTCTCGGAATTAAACACATACGAAATAATGAGGGCTTCGGCTCTGTTATTTGTTGAGAGTTCACTTGACGTGCTGCAGAAGAATGCATAAATGCTTTGAATCGAAGAGATCATGAACATATTAATTAAGCCCATAGTAACCGAGAAGATGACCGCCCAGGGGGAGGACTTTAACCGGTATGGTTTCGTTGTCGAAAAGAGTGCCAACAAGCTGCAGATCAGAGAGGCGGTGGAGGAGCTCTATAACGTGAAGGTATCAGAGGTGAACACCATGCGTTATGCAGGTAAGCGCAAGCAGCGCCATACCAAGTCTGGAGTTTCTGTGGGTAAAACTGCCTCTTATAAGAAAGCAGTGGTTACCCTTGCAGAAGGCGAAGTAATTGATTTTTACAGCAACATTTAAGGAATTATGGCAATCAAGAAGTATAAACCGACAACACCGGGTCAGCGATTTAAGGAGATTTCGTCGTTCGACGAACTTACTCCGGGTACGACTCCTGAGAAGTCATTGCTCAAGGGTGCCAAGAAGAGCGGCGGAAGAAACAATACCGGTAAAATGACCATGCGCTACATGGGTGGCGGTCATAAGAAAAGATACCGTACGATAGACTTCAAGCGGAACAAGGATGGCATGGACGCCACTGTAAAGAGCATCGAGTATGATCCGAACCGTTCTGCTTTTATCGCCCTGGTTATATACACCGATGGAGAGAAACGTTACATCGTTGCTCCTGAGAAGCTCAAGGTTGGACAAAAGGTGTTATCCGGCGACAAGGTGGTTCCGGAGAACGGCAACAGCATGCTGCTGGCCAACATCCCCCTGGGAACCGATATTCACAACATCGAGCTGAAGCCTGGTAAGGGTGGCATGCTCGCACGAAGTGCAGGATCTTATGGTACCATTACATCGAGGGATGGAAAATATGCCATCATCAAGCTTCCTTCAGGGGAATCAAGGATGGTCCTGACCACATGCCGTGCCACTGTGGGTATAGTTTCCAATTCCGACCACGGACTGGAGAAGTCGGGAAAGGCTGGCCGTTCACGCTGGAAAGGACGCCGTCCACGCACACGTGGAGTGGCCATGAACCCGGTCGATCACCCAATGGGTGGTGGTGAAGGACGCGCCTCGGGAGGACACCCAAGGTCAAGGACAGGCCTGCCTGCCAAAGGGTACAAGACCCGCGCCAAGAAGAAGTATTCGGATAAGTACATTGTAGAGAAGAGAAAATCAAAAAAATAAGATAGTATGAGCCGTTCATTGAAAAAAGGACCATTTATCGATTTCAAGCTGGAGAAGCGTGTACTGGATATGAACGATTCAGGGAAGAAATCAGTGATTAAAACCTGGTCGAGAAGATCGATGATCTCTCCGGATTTTGTGGGCCACACCATCGCCGTTCACAACGGCAACAAGTTCATCCCGGTGTATGTTACCGAGAACATGGTGGGTCATAAACTTGGTGAATTTGCACCAACCCGCATGTTCAGGGGTCACGGTGGAAAGCAGAGATAATATATAATCCTACGAAGAAATGGGTGCAAGAAAAAGAGACAGAGCCAATCAGCTCAAAGAGGAGAGAAAGAACAAATACTACGCAGTTTTAAGGAACTGCCCCACCTCTCCAAGAAAAATGAGACTGGTTACCGATATGATCCAGGGTATTGAAGTAAACAAAGCACTGGATATGCTGAGATACAATAAGAAGGAGGCTTCCGCCAGAGTTGAGAAGCTATTGCTTTCAGCCATAGCCAACTGGCAGAACAAGAACGAAGGGGCCAGGATTGAAGAGAGCAACCTGGTGGTGAAGGAGGCCTTTGTGAACCAGTCAAAAACCCTGAAGCGGATCCAGCCGGCTCCACAGGGAAGGGCGCACAGGATCAGGAAGCGTTCAAACCATGTAACGGTCGTAATCGATAGTCTGAACCCGGCTGCAGAACCAGAAGTAGTACAAGAAACAGAAAACAAAGCATAGATGGGACAAAAAGTAAATCCGATAGGTAATCGCCTGGGAATCATCAAAGGATGGGATTCAAACTGGTATGGTGGAAAAGATTACTCTGCCAAACTGGTTGAAGACAACAAGATCAGGGTCTACCTGAATACCCGTCTGGCCAAAGCCAGTATTTCCAAGATCATCATTGAGCGTACACTGAAGCTTATCACCGTTACCGTGAACACGGCCCGTCCGGGTATCATCATCGGTAAAGGAGGTCAGGAGGTGGACAAGCTGAAGGAGGAGTTGAAGAACATCACCCAGAAGGAGGTGCAGATCAATATCTTCGAAGTGAAGCGACCCGAACTGGATGCCACCATCGTTGCCAACAACATTGCACGCCAGATTGAGGGTAAGATCTCTTACCGCCGTGCCATTAAAATGAGTATCGCCTCAACAATGAGAATGGGAGCAGATGGTATTAAGGTGATGATCAGTGGCCGCCTGGGTGGTGCTGAGATGGCCCGTACCGAGTCATACAAAGATGGAAGGATCCCTCTGCACACCCTTCGTGCCGATATTGATTATGCACTTGTGGAGGCACATACCAAAGTGGGTGTGGTCGGAGTCAAGGTTTGGATCTGCAACGGAGAGGTATTCGGAAAACGCGACCTGTCACCAAACATCGGATCAGGCAATGTGAAGCCCAAGAGCGGCGGAAGAGGTCCAAGAAAGGGCGGCAGAAGATAAGAGGGGCCGGAAATAAACGTATTATTTGAAAATTAGCAACAATGTTACAACCGAAGAAGACCAAATACAGGAGAATGCAGAAAGGGCGGATGAAAGGAAACGCCCAGCGGGGAAATCAGCTTGCATTCGGTTCCTTTGGGATAAAAGCACTTGACAGTGCATGGATCACCGGCCGCCAGATCGAGGCTGCCCGTCAGGCCATCACCCGTCATATGAAGAGGGAGGGTCAGCTGTGGATCCGTATTTTTCCAGCCAAGCCTATCACCAAGAAGCCTGCAGAGGTAAGAATGGGTAAAGGGAAAGGTGCCCCGGAAGGATTTGTATACCCCATTACCCCGGGACGCATGATCTTCGAAATTGAGGGTGTCCCTTTCGAGGTAGCTAAAGAAGCGCTGCGTCTTGGTGCCCAGAAATTTCCCATCACCACAAAATTTGTGGTTCGCAGGGAATATTCAGAAGAGTAGAATCGACCGCATAAATAATTAGCGATGAACAGTTCAGAACTTAGAGAATTAACAAAAACGGAGTTGGAAGAGCGCCTCGAAAGCGAAGAGAGCATGATGGTCCGCATGAAGATGAACCATGCTGTCTCTCCCCTCGACAACCCCAATAAGATCGTTGAGACACGCAAGAACATTGCAAGGCTGAAGACAGAAGTGAGAGCCAGGCAGATGCAGGAGCAGTCCGAAAAGTAATATTGAATATGGAAACTACAAGAAGTACAAGACGCGAACGTATTGGTGTTGTGGTGAGCAGCAGCATGGAGAAGTCCATTGTGATTACTGTGAAGCAAAAAGTGAAGCACCCCATTTACGGTAAATTCGTGAACAAGACCTCCAGGTTCATGGCTCATGACGAGGAAAATAGCTGCAATGTAGGTGATACAGTGAAGATCAGCGAGACCAGGCCACTGAGCAAGAACAAGAAGTGGAGATTAATAGAAATAATCGAAAGAGCTAAGTAATCATGGTACAACAAGAGAGTAGATTAGCCGTAGCCGACAACAGCGGAGCCAAAGAGGTGCTTGTGATCCGTGTGCTCGGAGGTACAAAAAGGCGGTACGCTTCCATTGGCGACAAGGTTGTGGTCACTGTAAAGAGTGCCATTCCATCGGGTGAAGTAAAGAAGGGAACCGTATCCAAAGCAGTTGTGGTCCGGACCAAAAAGGAGATTCGCCGCAAAGATGGTTCATACATTCGTTTCGACGACAATGCTGTGGTCTTGCTGAATAACCTGGATGAGATGAGAGGAACCCGGATATTCGGTCCTGTTGCCAGGGAACTGAGGGACCAGTTTATGAAGATTGTTTCACTTGCTCCCGAGGTGTTATAAAAAAATCAAACGAACAGTACAATGCAGAAGAAAATCCATATTAAAAAAGGTGACCAGGTGATCGTCAATTCAGGCGAATACAAGGGACAAAAGGGCAGGGTTCTGACCGTAGACCGCGCTAAAAGCCGGGCCATTGTCGAAGGTGTGAACATGGTTTCAAAGCACACCAAACCCAATGCAAATAATCCCCAGGGCGGGATCACCAAGCAGGAAGCCCCTGTACACCTGTCCAACCTGAACCAGGTGGATCCTTCCACCGGAGAGGCCACAAGAACAGGCCGCAGGCTGAACGACAAGAATAAGTTAGTGAGATACGCAAAAAAATCAGGGGAGGAGATCAAATAATGGCAAAGCAGTATATACCTACGTTACAGAAGAAATACAGTGATGAGATCGTCCCTGCGCTTATCAAGCAGTTCGGTTATACATCCGCAATGCAGACTCCGCGTCTTCAGAAGATAGTTCTCAACAGTGGTGTCGGAGAGGCGATTGCCGATAAGAAACTCATTGATACTGTACAGGAAGAGCTGACTCAGATTGCCGGACAGAAGGCTGTACAGACTGTATCAACAAAAGACATCTCCAACTTCAAACTGAGAAGCGGGATGCCCATCGGAGTAAAAGTAACCCTGCGCAGGGAGCGGATGTATGAATTCCTGGAGCGCCTGATCAACGTGGCACTTCCAAGAATCCGTGATTTCAAGGGTGTCTCCTCAAAGTTCGACGGAAGGGGCAACTACACCATGGGTATCACAGAACAGATCATCTTCCCGGAGATCGACATTGACAAGATCAATAAGATCATGGGACTGGAGATCACCTTTGTTACCTCAGCCAGAAGCGATGAAGAGGGAGGTGCCCTGCTGAAATCATTTGGTATGCCGTTTAAACACGATAAAAAATAGATCATGGCCAAAGAATCAATGAAAGCTCGCGAAGTGAAGCGTCAGAAACTTGTTGAAAAGTACGCTGAGAAAAGAGCAAAACTTAAAGCTGAAGGCGATTACGTTGGACTGAGCAGGTTGCCCAGAAACTCCAATCCCATCAGGCTTCATAACCGTTGCCAGCTGACAGGTCGTCCCAAAGGATACATGCGTCAGTTCGGTATCAGCAGGATCACTTTCCGGGAGATGGCTTCCGAGGGTTTGATCCCCGGAATAAAGAAAGCCAGCTGGTAGAGGTGTTCAGTGCACAGTAGAAAAGAGGTGAAAGTATATAATTAAGAGAGAGAAAAAATGACAGATCCGATTGCAGATTATCTGACCCGTATCCGAAATGCCGTAATGGCCAATCACAAAGTGGTGGAAATTCCTGCGTCTAATATTAAGAAGGACATGACCCGCATCCTGTTTGAGAAGGGGTACATCCTGAACTACAAATTTGAAGAGGAGGGTCCCCAGGGGAACATCAAGATCGCTTTGAAGTACAACCCTGAAACAAAAATATCGGCCATTAAGTCGCTTCAGCGCATTAGTAAGCCTGGTTTGAGGAAGTATGTGGACAAAGACCACCTTCCCAGGGTGCTGAACGGACTTGGTGTGGCGTTGATTTCAACTTCACAGGGTGTGATTACCGATAAGGAAGCACGCAGCCTGAATATTGGCGGTGAAGTATTGTGTTACGTATATTAATTGATTAAGGAGAACAGATATGTCAAGGATAGGAATTTTACCCATCGACATCCCCGCAGGTGTAACCGTTGAAGTGGACAAGGAGAACCTGGTGACCATTAAAGGATCCAAGGGAGAACTTACACAGAAGGTGGACAGGGCCATCACCGTCAAGGTTGAGGAGAATCAGGTCAAAATATCCAGGTCAACTGAAGAGAAGGACCACAGAGCCAAGCACGGATTGTACCGCTCATTGATCAGAAACATGGTGGTTGGCGTATCGGAGGGTTATACCATCCAGCAGGAGCTGGTTGGCGTCGGATACCGTGCCGATGTGAAAGGTAACAACCAGCTGAGCCTGAGCCTCGGTTTTTCACATGACATTATCATCCAGATGCCCGAAGAGGTGAAGGTGGAGGCAAAAACCGAAAGAAGGTCCAATCCCGTCATTACCCTGACCAGCATCGATAAGCAGCTCATTGGACAGGTGGCTGCCAAGATACGTTCACTTCGTCCGCCGGAACCCTATAAAGGAAAAGGCATAAAATTTGTAGGAGAACAGCTTCGACGGAAGGCTGGAAAGACAGCCAGCGTCTAGTGACACAGTGACACGGTGGCTAATCACAAGTCACCAGTCACCAATCACAAAATAGAAGAAAAAATAAATAAGATAAATACCGATTAACGATGGCTTTAACGAAAGCAAAGAGAAGGCAGAGAATTAAATACAGGATCCGCAAGCGGCTCTCCGGAAGTGGTGACCGCCCCAGGATGACTGTATTTCGGAGTAACAAACAGATCTATGTGCAGCTGGTTGATGATCTGACCGGTGAGACACTGGTGGCTGCCTCCTCCAAAGAAAAAGAGATTGCCGCACAGAAGGTCAACAAGATCGAACAGGCCAAACTGGTTGGCAAACGGATTGCTGAGAAGGCAAAAGAGAAAGGAATTGAAACAGTCGTATTCGACAGAAACGGCTATTTGTACCATGGCAGGGTGAAAAATCTCGCTGATGCTGCCAGGAAAAGCGGACTTAAATTGTAAAAGAAAGATATGTCAACAGGTATCAGAAAAGTTAAGACGAGTGACCTCGAGTTAAAGGACCGCCTGGTTAGTATCCAGCGTGTAACCAAGGTAACCAAAGGGGGGCGGACCTTCAGCTTCTCAGCCATTGTTGTGGTTGGGAACGAGGACGGAATCGTAGGACACGGACTGGGTAAGGCCAACGAAGTGACAACCGCCATTGCCAAGGGAGTTGAGGATGCCAAGAAGAACCTGATCAAGGTGCCCATCCACAAAGGGACCATTCCCCACGAGCAGTATGGTAAGTATGGCGGAGCCAAGGTCTTTATCAAGCCTGCCTCCGGTGGTACCGGTGTGAAGGCCGGGGGTGCGATGCGTGCTGTCCTGGAGAGTGTTGGTGTGAAGGATGTGCTTGCAAAGAGTAAAGGTTCATCCAACCCCCACAACCTGGTGAAGGCTACTTTTAATGCCCTTCTCGAACTGAGGGATGCCAAGGCAGTTGCACAACAGCGGATGGTGAATCTGGACAAAGTATTTAACGGATAATTCAATATTGCGATGGGAAAAATAAAAGTTACCCAGGTAAAGAGCGCCATTAAAAGAACAGCCAGGCAGAAGAGGACCCTGGAGGCAATGGGAATCAGGAAGCTTCAACAGACCATTGAGGTAGAGGCCACACCCCAGATACTGGGCATGGTTGCCAAGGTACAACACCTTGTCACCGTAGAGGAGGTGAAATAGGTGGAATAGTGACCAATCACCAGTCACTACCCGGGAGAGTAAAAGAAAAGAGAGACCCGGAAGAATAAGAAGAAGGAAATTAATAGGATAAATAACGATTAACGATGGAATTAAGCAACTTAAAACCGGCAAAGGGTTCGACCAAGGGTAAGAAAAGGGTTGGCCGTGGTCAGGGTTCCGGATATGGTGGTACCGCCACACGCGGACACAAGGGACAGAAGTCCCGTTCCGGATACTCCAGGAAGACCGGTTTTGAAGGCGGACAGATGCCACTGCAGCGCAGGGTTCCGAAGTTTGGCTTCAAAAACATCAACCGCAAGGAGTATAAGGGTGTGAATATCAGTACACTGCAGGAGTTGGCCGAGGTGAAAAAGCTGAAGGAGATCGATGTTGAAATACTGATCGAAGCTGGACTGGTACGTAAGAACTCCCTGGTAAAAATTCTGGGGAACGGCGAGTTGAAGACCAAACTGAATGTAAAAGCACACGCATTTTCCAAATCAGCAGTTGAGGCCATTGAGGCGCTGGAAGGAACTGTGGAGAAAATCTGATTGAACAGAACCCTACTATGAAGAAGTTTATAGAAACTATAAAGAATATCTGGAAGATTGAGGACCTGCGGTCCAGGATCATCTATACCCTTGGAATCATCCTGATCTACCGCCTGGGAACACACATCGTGCTGCCCGGCATCGATCCGGTGATCATCTCACAAATGGCCAACCGCCAGCAGGGTGGAGCGGGAATTCTGGATCTTCTTAACCTCTTTACAGGAGGAGCATTTGCCAGGGCCTCCATTTTCGGACTGGGGATCATGCCTTACATCTCTGCATCGATTGTGGTGCAGCTGCTTGGTATTGCTGTTCCCTACTTTCAGAAATTGCAGCGTGAAGGAGAGAGTGGAAGAAGGAAGATCAACCAGATCACCAGGTACCTGACCTTAGCCATTCTGATTCCCCAGGGGCTCAGCTACATCACCAGCCTGCGTTACCAGCTTCCGGCCGAAGCTTTTTCAGTGCACTTCTCCCGCATGGCTGCCATGATCATTCTTACAGCCGGTACCATGTTCATTATGTGGCTGGGTGAGAAGATCACCGACAAGGGAATCGGGAACGGGATCTCACTGATCATTATGATCGGGATCATCGCAAGACTGCCCCAATCACTGGGTGTTGAGTTTTTGTCAAGGCTCGAGCAATCGGGTGGCGGACTGATCGCCTTCCTGGTGGAGATACTGATCATGTTTGTGGTCTTTATGGGAACCATCCTGCTGGTGCAGGGTACCCGGAGGATCCCTGTCCAGTATGCCAAGCGGATCGTGGGGAACAAGCAGTATGGCGGGGTGCGCCAGTACATTCCTCTGAAAGTGAATGCGGCCGGAGTTATGCCCATCATCTTTGCGCAGGCATTTATGTTCATCCCCATCACCGTGGCAGGATTTGCCAAAGCTGATGCAGCCAGCGGATTTGCAGCTGTTTTTAGCAATCCGGTTGGATTCTGGTACAACTTTACCAATGCCATGCTGATTATCCTCTTCACCTATTTCTATACAGCCATTACCGTGAATCCCACGCAAATGGCCGAGGATATGAAAAAGAACGGCGGATTCATTCCCGGGGTAAAGCCGGGTCGTAAAACCGCCGAATTCCTGGATATGGTTATGTCCAGGATCACCCTGCCGGGATCATTTTTCCTGGCATTTGTGGCTATCTTGCCAGCATTTGCCATGATGACCGGAATTAACCAGAGTTTTGCACAGTTCTTCGGTGGAACCTCCCTCCTGATTATGGTGGGCGTGATCCTCGATACGCTGCAGCAGATCGAAAGCCACTTGCTGATGCGTCATTATGACGGACTCACCAAGTCGGGAAGGATTAAGGGCCGCACTGGTAGTGCAAGCGCTATATAGAGAAGAGAACGTTCTTTGATGATTTTAATTAAGACTGCGGAAGAGGTTGAACTGATACGGCAGAGTAATTTGCTCGTTTCGAAGACACTGGCCGAAGTGGCAAAATTTATTGCCCCCGGTGTCTCCACCGAAAAGCTGGATCAGATAGCCGAAACTTTCATCCGCGACCACGGGGCGGTTCCCGGGTTCCTGGGATACCAGGGTTACCCCAAAACGCTCTGTACTTCCGTGAACTCACAGGTGGTTCACGGGATCCCGTCCGATAAGGTGATCCTTCAGGAGGGCGATATGGTCTCGGTCGATTGTGGTGTGATCATGAATGAATATTATGGCGATACCGCATTCAGTTTCGAAGTAGGAGAGGTGAGCCAGGAGGTCCGCAGGCTAATGACCGTAACGCGTGAAAGTTTGCTTAAAGGCGTTGAACAGGCAGTGGAAGGAAGACGGATCGGTGATATAGGACAGGCCGTTCAGCACACAGCCGAAAGCAACGGATTCAGCGTAGTCAGGGAGATGGTTGGTCACGGGCTGGGACGCAATTTGCACGAGGCCCCCGAGGTGCCCAACCACGGAAGAAGGGGAACCGGCCCGAAATTAAAAAAGGGCATGGTGATCTGCATCGAACCCATGATTAACATGGGTCGCAGACAGATTTCGCAGGATGCTGACGGCTGGACCATTCGCGCCACTGACAATCTGCCCTCTGCACATTTTGAGTGGGCGGTGGCCATAGATAAGGAAAAGGCAGACATATTGTCTACCTTCGATTATATAGAAGAGGTGTTAAATAAAAAGAGCAACTAATGGCAAAACAGGCTTCCATCGAGCAGGATGGTGTGATTACAGAAGCATTGTCAAACGCAATGTTCCGTGTTGAACTTGAAAATGGACACATCATTACAGCCCACATTTCGGGCAAGATGAGAATGCACTACATCAAGTTGTTGCCTGGTGATCGCGTAAAGGTTGAAATGTCTCCTTACGATTTAACGAAAGGAAGAATTAGCTTTCGCTATAAATAGTTAGGTAGTTAGGTAGTTGAAATAAGATTTAAGATATATACTCATGAAGGTAAAAGCATCTGTAAAAAAGCGCAGCCCCGAATGCAAGATTGTAAGAAGGAAGGGACGCTTGTATGTTATTAATAAGAAGAATCCCAAGTTCAAACAACGCCAGGGATAGAAGCATTTATTTAAAAAAAACAATTAGAAGCATTATGGCTAGAATAGTTGGTGTAGACCTGCCTAAAAACAAAAGGGGCGAAGTAAGCCTGACCTACATTTTTGGTATTGGCCGCAGCCGTGCACAATCAATTCTCGATGCTGCCGGTGTAGACCGCAATATCAAGGTGAAGGATTGGAATGATGACCAGATTGCTGCCATCAGGAAGGTGATCAATGAAACTGATGACTACAAGGTTGAAGGTGAACTCAGATCATCCGTTCAGATGAACATCAAAAGACTGATGGACATCGGTTCATACCGTGGCATTCGTCACCGGATCGGACTTCCCACCCGCGGACAGAATACCAAGAACAATGCCCGTACAAGAAAGGGCAGAAGGAAGACAGTAGCAAATAAGAAGAAAGCAGTTAAATAAGAGATTTAGATCATGGCTAAGAAGACAGGATCGTCAAAAAAGCGATCAGTTAAAGTTGAACCAATAGGACAGGCGCACATTCACGCCTCCTTCAACAACATTATCATCTCCCTGACCAACAACCAGGGACAGGTGATTTCCTGGGCCTCGTCCGGAAAAATGGGATTCCGTGGTTCCAAGAAGAACACACCCTATGCCGCACAACAGGCTGCGCTGGATTGTGCCAAGGTGGCATATGATGCGGGCCTCAGGAAGGTGAAGGCTTATGTAAAGGGTCCCGGATCAGGAAGGGAGTCGGCCATCCGTAACATCCATGCATCAGGCATCGAAGTGACCGAGATCGTTGATGTAACCCCGCTGCCGCATAACGGCTGCCGTCCCGCCAAAAGGCGGAGGGTATAATTCAGCCCTAAGGAGAACTCCAGGCTGAAGAGGAATTATAAACAATAAATTAGATAGATAGATGGCAAGATACAGAGGTCCGAGGACCAAAATTGCTCGTAAATTTTCAGATCCCATCTTCGGGACGGACAAGGCTTTTGAGAAGAAGAACTATCCCCCGGGAATGCACGGAAACAACAGAAGAAGACGCAAGGCTTCCGAATACGGAATCCAGTTGAAAGAGAAGCAGAAGGCCAAGTATACATATGGTGTGTTGGAGAAGCAGTTCAGGAATATGTTTGACAAAGCTTCAAGAAGTAAGGGTGTAACCGGTGAGGTACTCCTTCAGTTGCTGGAGTCCAGGCTCGACAATGTGGTCTACAGGATCGGACTGTCACCAACACGTGCAGGTGCCCGTCAGCTTGTGACACACAGGCACATTACTGTAAACGGTGAGGTTGTTAATATTCCCTCTTACACCCTGAAACCTGGAGATATGGTAGGGGTAAGGGAGCGCTCAAAATCCCTGGAGGTGATCACTGATTCACTCAGTACCGCCAGGTATGGATCATCATCATGGCTTGAGTTTGATGAGGCATCCATGACCGGGAAGTTCCTGAACCGTCCCGAGCGGGAGGATATCCCCGAGAACATCAAGGAGCAGCTCATCGTTGAACTTTATTCAAAATAACATAATCACATTCACACTATGGCCATTTTAGCTTTTCAAAAACCAGATAAGGTCATCATGCTCGAAGCTGATGACAGGTATGGTAAATTTGAGTTTCGTCCCCTTGAGCCTGGTTACGGTATTACCGTGGGTAATGCATTGAGGCGTATCCTCCTCTCTTCACTTGAAGGGTATGCAATCACCAACATCAAGATTGATGGGGTTGAGCATGAGTTTTCCACCATTACAGGTGTAATCGAGGACCTTGCAGAGATTATTCTGAACCTGAAGCAGGTACGCTTCAAGAAGCAGATTGAGGATGTAAACGACGAGAAGATCGTTGTAACCGTCACAGGCCAGGAGGAGTTTAAAGCAGGCGACCTTCAGAAGTTCCTCAGCGGGTTCAAAGTACTGAATCCCGAACTGGTGATCTGTCATATGGAGGCTGATGTAAAACTCCAGATTGAATTCTCCATCAACAAGGGACGTGGATATGTACCTTCCGATGAGAATAAGCCGGCAGAGGCTGAGTTCGGACTGATTGCCATTGACTCTATCTTCACACCTATCAAGAATGTGAGATTTGATATTGAGAACTATCGTGTCGAGCAGAAGACCGACTACGAGAAGCTGATCCTGGAGATCGAAACCGACGGTTCCATTCATCCCAAGGATGCCCTGAAGGAGGCCGCCAAGATCCTGATCTATCACTTCATGCTCTTTTCGGATGAGAAGATTACCCTCGATACCGATGAAAAATTTGCCAATGAGGAGTTTGATGAGGAGGTGCTGCATATGCGCCAGCTGCTGAAAGCCAAGCTCGTTGACCTGGACCTTTCGGTCAGGGCACTCAACTGCCTGAAGGCAGCCGAGGTAGAGACCCTGGGAGACCTGGTGAAATTCAATAAGAACGACCTGCTGAAATTCAGGAATTTTGGTAAGAAGTCGCTGACCGAACTGGAAGAGCTGCTCACCAACATGAGTCTGACTTTCGGTATGGATATTAGTAAATACAAACTGGACAAGGATTAATTGTAATGAGACATAAGAAAAGTTTTAACCATCTGGGAAGAAAGAGTGCGCACCGAAAGGCCATGTTGTCCAATATGGCTTCTTCGCTGATCATGCACAAGCGGATTGAGACAACCACAGCCAAAGCCAAGGCGCTTAAAAGGTATCTCGAACCTTTGATCACCAGGAGCAAGGACGATTCTACCCATTCCCGCAGGGTGGTATTCAGTTACCTGCAGGACAAGGAGGCAGTCTCCGAGCTTTTCCGCGAGGTGGGAGCCAAAGTGGCAGACCGTCCCGGGGGCTACACCCGCATCATCAGGTTGGGTAACCGCCTGGGTGACAATGCCGATATGTGCATTATCGAGCTGGTGGACTACAACGAGAACCTGCTGGCCGAAAAGGCGGCAACCAAGAAGTCAGCCAGCCGTCGCCGTCGTGGAGGCAAGGCAAAAACCGCAACCACAGGAGGTGAGGCAGCCGCCACTGAGGCGCCTGCAGAGGAGGCTAAAGTTGAGGCCCCTGCAGAGGAGCCAAAAGTTGAAGAACAAACAGAGGCTGTTGTCGAGGAGACTCCTGCCAAAGAACAAACAGAGGCTGTTGTCGAGGAGACTCCTGCCAAGGAGGAGAAGGTTGAAGAGCCAAAAGCTGAGGCCCCTGCAGAGGAGGCTAAAGCTGATGAGCCAAAAGCTGAT
>JBDLIQ010000072.1:0-21757 GCA_039714775.1 Bacteroidota bacterium | reverse complement strand
AAATAGGAGGAGTGGTTGTAGGCTGTTGTAATCTTAATTCCAACCTTTGCTTTGGTAGGCATGCCTAATTTCTTGTAATGGCCCCCTGTTTCATTGATATATGCAGCAAAATACTCCATAAGGTCTTCCAGCCTGTATTCCACTTTCTGTGCATCAACAGAACAGGGAAGGTCAGCCTCAAGCTGATCCCGAAAGCGCTGGTCACGTATCACTTCAGTGATCTCCAAATTTGCTACTTGCAGCTCATATTGCTTGTAGATGAGGAAGTTTACCGGAGCATTCAGCCGTCTGTAAAAGAAAAAGATTTCTCCTTCGTACTGGAAAGAATATAGTGAAGCGTCATCGCTTTCTATGCGTTCCTGAAGGAAAGCATAGCCCTTTTCAACATTCAGGTTTTTACCTATCTCTTCATAACTCTTAATCCTGTTCCCTGAAATATCTAGCTCAATAAATTCCCTGACGAATTTGCGCGAATTCTCAATTCCAAATTCCCTTATTTTCTCTACGCTTACCGGCCTGATGCTGTCATTTTTGCTTAGCCTGTATATATAGTCCTCTCCTTTGCCCTCGGCTCCCCGGTTTTTAAGCTGACAACTTTGCTTTTGTCCGTTAGCCAAAACAAGATATCCCTGGCTAAATTGTGCCTGTGCATTAAGAAATAGAGGAATGCCAAGCATTATAAACAGAAGGAAATAGGTTTTTATCATCTCTTAAAAAGAATCAGACAGGGCCTCCATGGTGAATTCAAAAGTATAGTTCCTGGCCGGAACTGAATATTCCGGGTAAGGACGAGCACCCCAGGAGTTATCACCTGCTACGCCCATCTGTTTTAGATCAATGTGTACAAAAACTCCGTCACGTTTGATGATGTCATTGATGTGCCTGTAGTCACGATGAGTCACCTGGTCAAAATCCTCCATGGGATGATGCAGTGCTGAAAAGCCAAACAAAGGGTCCCCTGTAAAGCGAATCCCAAACCCCTCTTCGTTGTACAGCTCCATCCAGCGTACTTCGGTTCTGTAGCCGTTTTCCTGTGGACGAACATAAGGTGTATATTGGTTTTCCACCCGGTCGGTGTACAGTCCCACAAAAGCTCCCCGGCTCCTGTCACAATAGTTCTCATGGGGCCCTTTTCCAAACCAGGCCAGATGGTTCATCTCAACAGGCAGTTCCATGCGGATGCCAAACCTGGGAAGATCGGGCAGGGCTTCTGTTCCTGTCCTGAGGTTGCTGCTGACCCTGATCTTTCCCCCGCCCGAAATCAGGTAGCTCAGTGTATATTCGGAACGAACCGCGGGAATCCGATAATTCAGCACAACTTCTACACTGCTGGGATCATGATCGATAATTTGAACATCCGAAAGTACCATTCCCCGACTGGCTTCTCTCCAGATTCCCAGTCGATTGATCATATTACTTCCCTTGTCATTATCGTTGGGGGCACGCCAGAAATTAGCCATGGGGCCACGCTGGATCAGTTGAACACCATTCAATTCCCATGAGATCAACGCTCCTGAAGGTGGATCGAAAGCCACATCAAAATTCCTTCCTGATACTGTGATGATATCGGACTTTTTCACCACCAGTTTTGAAGAATCGCTACCAGCTTTCACAGGCATAGTTGCTGCCGGGATGCAAAATTGTTCGTGGGCTGCTTCATGGGCCATGGGGAGCAAAGGAGTAGCCTGTCTCAATTTTACTGAAAAGTCGATAAAATATTCCCTCTCCTGCTGGAAAATCATTTTATCCAGGGGCAGGGTAAATATGCAATCACCATGAGGTTCGACAATTGGAATCTTAAGTTCTTCTTCAACTATCGTTTCTCCTTCAGAAGAGAGGGCCCAGGTGATCTCATATTTTCCTGTTGAGGTAAAATCATGATGGTTTACAAGTCTGAATTTCAATGCAGCCAGATCCTCTTCATAGAAGTGGATATATCGGTAAGCATATTTAACCTCCCATAGCTCGGGCTGGGGGGTATAATCGGCCGATATCAGACCGTTGACCACAAAATTGTGATCTGACGGGGTTTGTTCCGGTGGACCATAATCTCCTCCATAAGTCCAGTATTCTTTTCCCGTGGAGTCGGTCCTGGTCAATGCCTGGTCGATCCAATCCCAGATATAACCTCCCTGCAGTTGCCCATTCTCCGGTTTGTAGATGACATCCCACAGGTCTGCAATATTTCCAGTACTGTTACCCATGGAGTGGGAGTACTCGCTGGCAATAAATGGTTTTGGCTGGGGTTTGGAAGCATATTTTTCAAGGTATTTTTTTCCTGGATATTGTGGGCAAAAGATATCAGTATTATCGCCCATACCGGCCCGTTCCAGGTGGATAGGACGAGAGGGATCCCGCTTTTTGATCCACTGGTATATATTCGTAAAAACGATTCCATCGCCTGCCTCATTAGCCATGGACCAAACGATAACCGAAGGATAGTTCTTGTCACGCTCCACCATCCTGATATTCCGGTCTAAATGGGCCCCCAGCCACTCCTGGTTTTTGGCCAGGGAATACTTCCCATAATACATTCCGTGCGACTCTATGTTCGCTTCATCGGTAATATAGAGACCATACTGATCGCACAGCTCGTAGAAGCGTTCATCCTCAGGATAGTGGGAGGCGCGCACCGCGTTGATGTTGAATTGTTTCATGAGCCGGATCTCCTTAAGCATGGCTTCCTCACTTATCACATGGCCCCTGTACTGGTCATGCTCGTGCCGGTTGACCCCTTTGATAAGCACTGCAACCCCGTTGATGTAAAAGATTCCGTCAATGATCTCCACTTTCCTGAATCCTACTTTGGAAGAGAGGTACTCCACCTCCTCACCCTTTCTGTTCTTCAGGATTAATACCAGGTTGTAGAGGTTGGGGGTCTCGGCACTCCATTGAAGTGGTTTGCGAATTTGTTGATGGAATTCAATTGAAGAGTGCTTCTGCCGGTGGATAGCTGCCATCACTTCATCTTCTGCTACCAACTGCCTGTTTTTGTCATAGAGCTTGTATGCCAGGCTGTACGATCCAGAGCGATAGTTTTTTTTATGATTCTCCAGTTCGACGCTAAGGGAAAATACCCCGTCCAGGCAGGCGCTGTCCAGGTCCGCATTTACGAAGAAATCCCTGATCCGCACCTGCGGTGTGGAGTAGAGGAATACATCCCGCTCAATACCGCTGATCCTCCAAAAATCCTGGCACTCCAGGTAAGAACCATCGCTCCAGCGGAATACTTCCACCGCAAGGATATTCTCACCCTCATGCAAATAGGAGGTGATGTTCCATTCAGCAGGGGTTTTACTCCCCTGGCTGTAACCCACCTTTGTGCCATTGACCCATAGGTACATGGCTGATTTTACCGCCCCGAACTGGATGAATACCTGGCGATCGTTCCAGGATTCCGGAATGGTAAAAGTGTGGCGGTAGGAGCCCACCGGGTTGTAATCGTGAGGCACTTTCCCCGGGTGTTCCGGATAAATACGGTCTATAAAAGTGATCTCCTCAGATACCGGGGTGCGATAGTCGGCAAATTCATACTGGTGGTTCACATAGATGGGTATGCCGTAGCCCTCCAGCTCCCAGTTAGAGGGAACGGGGATGGAATCCCAAGCCGAAACATCAAATTCAGGTTTATAGAACTCCACCGGCCTGTCGGCGGGTTTCCGTACCCAGTGAAATTTCCAGCTCCCGTTCAGGCTCTGGTAAAAAATCGATTCGTTCCGGTTTTTTGTAAGTGCCGCCTCTTCACCTGAAAAGGGCATCAAAGTAGCGTGCGGTGCCTCTTTGTTAAGGCCATAGATGGAAGGATTCCCCCAATCTTCTACCAGCGGTTCAGTCTGACCGGATTGTGCATTCAACACCTCGCCCAGGAGCAAAACAAGGAAGATTGCTAACGCTCTATTCACTGGATTGAACTTTACATTATTCATAGGTAATTATTGTAATGGATGTTTTATACGTTTCAATAATATGGCAGGTTAATTGCTTCTTCATAGATTTGATATTGGATCAGTTATCTCCAGGTTTAGCACCGTATCTCAATACTGAGGTAATACTACGAAATAAAAGTCATCAATTTTTCATATGTTTTCCTAGATAATATGATAAGAAAACAAGGAAAGACTCGTATCACGCCGGTAAATATCATGCAAAAACAAGGAAAGTGAGACTGACCTTATCAGTCACTTTTTTACCTGTTATTTTGTTTGTTGTAAGCAAACTATTTACTCAGGATGCATTGGTTCCCTGAAATTTAAGTAATGGCCATATATCCACTGAACTTGGGATTTGCAGGATAATAGAAAGAAATGTGTATTTTGACTTCAATGCAGAAGGTTTATTAGTTTTGTGATGTGAGTGAATATATTCATAAGAATCACTATTTTTCAGGACTTCTATATCACTTTGTATGACCAGCTAAATACTGTAGGGTAGACTTGATGAATATGAAAAAAATTACCTACAACAGATTCGGTTTTTCTGATACCCCGTCAGCTTTGCTGCGAGGTAGTTCATTCAAAGAGTTCTTGTGTCGTACTCCTTCTTCCAGAGCCCTTTTTCTTCTCATTTTACTTTCCATTCAACTCCTGATGCCCCGGTTGGTGAATGGTCAGCAGAGAGCTTTCTATTTTCAACAGATACCTGAAAAGGAGGACCTGTCTCAAGCCACTGTAAATGCAATACTCCGGGACAGGATCGGGTTCATGTGGTTCGGGACCGAAGATGGATTGAACCTTTATGACGGTTATGGCCTGCGTATATTCAAACATGTTCCCGGTAACCCGCAGAGCATCAGTAACAGCCAGATCTGGTCGCTTTATGAAGATTCTGAGGGGATTCTCTGGATTGGTACTTTCAACGGCCTCAACAGGTACGACCGGCATCAGGATTCGTTTACTTCCTATCTGGCCGATCAGGATATCCCGGGGACCCTCTCTAACGGGTATGTACGCTCCATTACGGAGGATCAGCAGGGAAACCTGTGGGTAGGGACCCACCATGGGATCAACCGGTTTGACGAGCACTCCGGTACTTTCAGAACTTATCTCAGTCAGCCGGAAGCCGGCTATGATCCCAATGAGAATGTGATCAATGCCATGGTGGTTGATCACCTTGGAAACCTCTGGGTGGGTACCCAGGACGGACTGAAGGTCTATGTGGAGAAGAGCGATTCTTTCTTAGAATATAACCTGCCGGGTAAATACAGGGACAACAAGATAACCGCCCTATTCGAAGACCGTGAAGGAGACCTGTGGATCGGTACCGGCAATCACGGAGTGTTCAAATTTGACAGGAGATCCTCTGGATTCATTCCGGTAGAGTTGGAGAGAGGCGACGGGGAACAGAAGCTGAGGGTCACCTCAATCACAGAAGATGAAAAGGGAGCCATATGGGTGGGTACCTACAACGGACTCTACCGGTTGGATGAGAACACCAGGGAGGTTTTGGTCTTTCATAAAGATTATTTGAGTGAGCACGCACTCAATGACAACGATATAAAGAGTCTGTTTGCCGACAACAATGGTTTCATCTGGGTAGGTACTGTGTCAGGAGGAGTGAACCTGATCAACCCGGCACTCAGCAGATTTGGTCATGTAACCATGACAGGCAAAGAACTGGACCAATACCAGGCTTGCCTGGTTCGTTCGCTTGCTGAAGATAACAACGGGAACCTGCTGGTAGGAACCCGCCATGAAGGACTTATGGTTTACGACCCGGAAAGTTCCGGTTGTGGCAGATTGCCAGGGAGAATTGGATCTGTACTGGAGAATCACTACATCAGCGCCATCCTTGCGGAGGGGGAGGAGTACTGGTTTGGATTGAAGGAGCATGGACTGATCCGTTATGATGTGCGGAATGACCAGATCCGTGAATACTCGCATGAGCTTGAGAAATTTGGAAATCTCAATGGCAATGTGGTACTGGATATTTTAAGGGACAGTCAGGGACTTATCTGGTTTGGTACCAACGGAGATGGGATCTATGAATATAATCCTGAGTCTGGAGTCTTCAAACATCACATTCATGATCCCCAGGATAAAAGCTCCATCAGCCATAACAGGGTTCATTCCATGATTGAGGACCATCTGGGCAACCTCTGGATCGCCACGGCAGGTGGCGGATTGAACATGTACAGCCGGGAGGAGGAGCGGTTTATCTCATACAACAAGTTAAATGGGGATACTGAGAAGATGGAATACAGCTTTGTGATCTCAGTTCTGGAAGACAGCAGTGGGGATATATGGGCCGGGACCTTTGGGGGCGGATTGATCCACCTCTCCAGGAAAGATAGTACGGTTCATATATATTCAGAAAAAAATGGCTTGAAAAATAATGTGGTATACGCTATTCTTGAAGATGATTACGGTCACCTGTGGTTGAGTCATAACCAGGGCATCACCAGGTTTGATACAAAGAACGGTACATTTCGGGACTATGACGCCAGGGACGGATTGCAGGGGAATGAGTTTTTTGCCAACGCCGCTGTGAAATGCAGCAATGGACAACTTGTCTTTGGCGGAACCAATGGTTTCAACATGTTTCATCCTGATCGACTTGAACCCAGCCATCAGGTTCCTCCTGTGGTCTTTACCAGACTTAAGATCTCCAACAGGGAGGTGACCGTGGGAGAGGCAGCAGATCAAAGGGTTATCCTGGACAGGTCGTTGGTCGACAAGGGTGAAATTCACTTTCATCATTCAGACCGGGAAATTGCCATCTGGTTCGCTGCCCTGGATTATTCAGTACCAGGGAAGAACCAATACAGATATAAGCTGGAAGAGAGGGATACTGAATGGATCCCCCTGGGCACTACCAACCAGGTTTCATTTCACAGTCTTCCAGAAGGCAGAAGCACTTTGCATGTGCAGGGTTCGAACAGTGACGGTACCTGGAATGAGGAGGGTGCAGTCGTCACTTTCCTGGTGAAGCCACCATTCTATCGCACCTTCCTCTTCTATACCATCTTACTGTTGATATTATTCGGGCTGATCATCCTGCTCTACACCATAAGGATGGGTACGGTTCATGGGCAGAAAAGGGAGCTGGAGCTTCTTGTCCAGTCGAAAACCCGGGAAATCAGGAGACAGAGGGACGCACTTCAGATTAAGAATGAAGAGCTGGAGACCACAAATCAGTCTGTGAGGGAGGAGCGCGACAAAACAGCAGAAATGGCCAGGCAACTTGAGGAGGCCAATCAGTCGAAACTGCAGTTTTTCACGAACATCTCCCATGAGTTCAGGACCCCGTTGACACTGATCCTGGGATACATTGAAAAATTGCAGGATACACCGGACAGATACAGTGAGACTGAGAAAAACGAAGATTATCTGATGATTGGGAGGAACGCTTCCAGGCTTCTCCGGCTAATTAATAAACTGTTGCAGTTCAGAAAAGTGAGCGTTCCACAGTACAACTTGAAAGTGTCTGAGCAAGACCTGGTCGAATTTGTCAGGAACCAGGCTGTAATGTACAGGAACCTTGCTGATAAAAAGGGGGTCAACTTCACGTTTGAATCTAACCATGAAACCCTGATGGCATGGTTTGACCAGGAACGCCTCGAGGATGTGGTCAACAACCTTTATTCAAATGCATTCAAATTCACTCCCGACAATTCGGTAATCAGGGTAGTTGTAGGCGAAGGTACCGACCGTGTTTTGAAGGGAATGGTGGATGAGCCCATCCAGAATCCGGATCAGTACCTTTTCATCTCTGTGGAGGATCATGGTGTCGGTATTCCTGTTGAAAAACAATCACTTGTTTTTGACCGTTTCTACCAGGTAGATGAACCAGGCTCTGGAGGGGGAGGGCGGAGATCCGATGGCGGGATTGGATTGAACCTGTCGCAGCGGATCATTCAACTGCACGAGGGACGGTTCCTCTTGAAGAGCGCTCCGGGTGAGGGTGCGGTTTTTACTGTAATGCTGAGAAAGGGGAGAGCACACCTGGAGAACCACCAGTTTGTAAAGGCGGTGGAAAACAGGGGTACTGCATTGATTCCGGAAGATGAGGTGGCTGTTGAGCAGGTGGGCTTAGGTGAAAGCGGCGCGATCACGCAAACCTTTGAACAACTGTCAAAGAAAGATCTTCCCAGGGTTCTGGTGATTGAGGACAACCATGAGTTAAGGCGCTTTATTTTGCAAGGACTGGGTGCCGAATACAGCGTGATGGAGGCTGAGTCCGTACCTGAAGCCCGGAAACTGATGGAAGGTTTGGAGCCGGAAGTGATCGTTTGCGATGTGATGCTCCCGGGAGAGTTGAACGGGTTTGACTTTGTGGAGCAGGTGAAAACCGATATCAATACCAGCCACATTCCCGTGATCTTGCTTACTGCACTGGATTCGGAGGATCAAAAGATACTGGGACTTGAAAAAGGTGCGGATATATACATGACTAAACCGTTCTCCATGCGGGAGCTGAGGGTCCAAATTCAGAACACACTCCACTTACGGCAGGTATTAAAAAACAAATTCAGGGAGCAGGCCTTTCTGCAGACAAGGGATCTTGAGATCACGGACCAGGACGAAACATTTCTTCAGAAGACCCTTCGGATCATTGAAGCCGGAATGTCAGACCCACAATTTAATGTCTCCAGTCTCTGTGAGACCATGAACATGAGCCAGACCAAGCTGTATCGGAAGATCAAGGCCCTGACCGACATGACCATCACAGATTTTATCAGGGGGCTGCGGCTGAGAAAGGCATCGCTCCTGCTGCTCAACACTGATAAAAATATCTCTGAGATTGCCTACGAGGTTGGATTTAATGACCCCAACTATTTTGGAAAATGCTTCAGGGCGGAATTCGGAAAATCTCCCTCCGAATTTGCGAAGGAGCAAGGCTCACATTAAAACCTTACTCTTTTTTGCCGAAAATTTACCTTTCTGGCTCTATTTTTCCTCGATTCCTGTTGATTTGAGTTGGACCCGATTCGTCAAAACCGGTGATCTTTGTGAGATATAGGAAAAGAAGTATGTTGCAAAGGAAACTAATCAGTAAGTTGGGACAGGGCCTGATCATGATGTTGATTGTTATCATCGCGGTGGTACTGGTCCTGATCACGGCAAACAGATTTTAAAAAAGATATGAGTTACAACAGGAGGAGGTTTATCACCACATCTGCAGGTATAGGAGCGGGACTGGCACTGGCTCCTGCCCTGGTATTTGGGAATCAACCCGGACAGAAGCGTGTACGGATTGGCTTTATAGGTATCGGGAGTAGGGGTCGTACGCACCTGAGAAACATACTCAACAGGGATGATGTGATCACTCCTGCAATCTGCGATGTTGATCCGGAAGCGATCCGGAAAGCCAGTGCCATGATCAAAGAGGCCGGTGGGGAGTCACCAGCCGTATACAGTGACAGCGAGCAGGCTTACCTGAAGTTGCTGGAACGGGATGACATTGATGGAGTTATTATCTCTACACCCTGGCTCTGGCATGCCAGAATGAGTGTGGATGCCATGAAGGCTGGAAAATATGCCGGGGTGGAGGTCTCTGCTGCCAACACCATCGAGGAGTGCTGGGATATGGTGAATACCCATGAAGAGACCGGAACCCATTTAATGATCCTGGAGAATGTATGCTACCGCAGGGATGTGATGGCGGTGCTGAATATGGTCAGGCAGGATGTGTTCGGTGAACTGGTCCATGCCCGGTGCGGTTACCGTCACGACCTGAGGGGCGTGAAGTTCAGGCCGGGAGTAGATTTTGGTGAAGGGGCCGCCGGGGAAGCCCGGTGGAGGACACAGCACTCCATTCACCGCAATGGTGATCTCTATCCCACCCACGGTGTGGGGCCCATTGCCACCATGTTGGATATCAACCGTGGAAACCGGTTTGAGTCGCTTACCTCTCACGCTACCAAATCAAGGGGATTGCATAATTACATTGTGAACCATCCCGACGGAGGGAAGGATCATCCCCACGCCGGGATCAAATGGGAGCTGGGCGATGTGGTCACTACTCAGATTAACACAGCAAAGGGAGAGACCATTCTGGTCACCCACGATACCAACCTTCCCAGGCCTTACTCGCTCAATTTCGAGGTGCAGGGAGAGAAAGGGATTACCGATTTCGATTACCATACCCGGAGGATCTATATAGAGGGTGTCAGTGACCCGCACAAATGGGATAATATGAATGAGGGGTGGATGGAGAAGTACGACCACCCCCTTTGGAAAAGGTATGGGGAGTATGCGGCAGGTTCGGGCCATGGCGGTATGGACTTTTTCGTGGCCCATGCTTTCGTGGAGTCGGTCAAACGGGGTGTTCGTCCGCCTCTGGATGCCTACGATGCCGCTGCATGGAGCGCCATTACCCCGCTCTCAGAGCGGTCCATCTCAGAGGGAAGTTCAGTACAGTATTTCCCCGATTTTACCAGGGGTCGATGGATCACAAATAAACCGATCTTTGCCATGAATGATGATGAATACTGATAGGAAGGGTCTGTTTTCACTTCTCCTGGGAAGTGTGCTGGCAGTGGTCTCCCCTGGAAGCATGGTCAGGGGAGAGGTTACCGACCACTGGGAGTCTCTTTTTTACCACTATTCAACTTTTACCTATTTCACCAGTGCTGAAGGAGAGTTCCCTGAAGGATGGAGGGATAACGGGTTTGATGATTCCGCATGGAGAACAGGGAACGGCGGGATCGGATATGGCGATGGTGATGATGGTACGGTGATCGAACCGTGCCTATCGGTGGCGCTCAGGAAAGCATTTAACATCAAAGATGCTACGGTGATCACCGAGGCGGTGCTGCACATGGATTATGACGATGCTTTTGTGGCTTACCTGAATGGCATGGAGATTGCCCGGTCACCCGGACTGGTCGATCTCTTTCCCTCATACAACCAATCCTCCAGTGTAAACCATGAAGCACTGATGCACCAGGGAGGATATCCGGAAGCATTCAGGGTCCACCCTTCATTGCTCTCCTCCTTTCTGCAAGAGGGAGAGAATGTACTGACTGTCCAGGTCCACAATACCGGACTGAACTCTTCGGACCTGACAGCAGCCATTACATTTTCCGTGGCTCTTTCCGTGGACGGGCAACACTACCTCAACACTCCCTCCTGGTTTGAGCCCCCTTTCGGGTTTACCAGTTCAACGCTGCCCATTATCCTCATTGACACAGACGGGGTTACCATCCCTGATGAACCCAAGATTACAGCCCGTATGAAGATCATCTATAACGGGGAGGGGATGGTGAATCACCCTGAGGATCGGCCCAATGAGTATGACGGTCTTATTGGGATCGAGGTGAGGGGTGCCTCTTCTGCCTCCTACCCGCAGAGGCCCTGGGCACTGGAAACACGCGATTCACTGGGTGAAAACAACAACGTTCCCCTGCTGGGGATGCCCTCGGAAAACGATTGGGTGCTGCTTTCCCATTATAATGAGAAGAGCTTCATGCGGAACATGCTCTCCTTCCACCTGTTTGAGGAGATGGGGCACTACTCCATCCGCTCCAGGCTGGTACAGGTGGTGCTGAACGGCAGGTACGAAGGGATCTATCTCCTTGCGGAGAAAGTAAAGAGGGACAAGAACCGCATTGATATCTCCAGGATCACGCCACAGTCCGAAAGCGGCGACAGCCTTACCGGTGGCTACATCTTCAAAACGGAGTATTACGGGGATTTCAACACCTGGCTTTCCGACTATGCACCCGTGGATCATCCTTCCCATAAGACCCATTTCGCCTACTACTACCCCAAGTACTATGAGATTACAGATAAGCAAAAGATATACCTGAAGAGTTCGGTCGATCAGTTTCAATATGCCTTGCATCAACCCGACTTTGCCGATCGATATGCGGACTACATCGATGTTCCCTCGTTCATAGACTATTTCCTGGTTGCCGAACTGGCCAGGAACATCGACTCATACAAAAAGAGCAGGTATTATTACAAGGACAGGGATTCGAACGGAGGATTGTTTCATGCAGGTCCGGTATGGGACTTCGACTGGGCCTGGAAGAACATCCCCTCCTGCCTTTTTCAAACCACAGACTGTTCCGGCTGGGCCTACCGGGTGAATGACTGCCAGAATTCACCTTCGCCAGGATGGATGGTCAGGCTTCTGCAGGACCCGGCCTTCATGGAGAGGGTCCAATGCAGGTATCTGGAACTGAGAAGAACCGTTCTGTCGGATGACTCCATCGAGCACTTCATGGATTCAATCTACCAGGTGGTTAATGACGAACAGGTGATCCATTTTCAGCGGTGGCAGATACTGGGAGTTCCAACCGGAGCACCCGAGATCGAACCGCCTGCACAGACCTACGATGAAGAGGTCCAACGCCTCAGGAACTGGATCGGCAAGAGGGTGGCCTGGCTCGATGCAAAGATGCCGGGCAGTGCCGACAACTGTCTCTCTGAATCTGCAGCACCGATAACCGATGATTTCATCTTTAGAATGTTCCCTAATCCTGCCACCTCACTGCTTTATTTGGAGGCAGGAGAGAGAATCATTAACCTGGAGGTCTTTGATATTTCAGGCAGGCTGGTAGGCAGGGAAGATCCGGGGGGGGCATATTCAGTGCAACTGAATGTTTCCACCTTCCAGCCGGGGATATACTTTGTGAAGATCAAAACAGAAACGGGTAGACTATACGGTGAAAAGCTTGTTATAAATCCTTGAAAACTGTGAAGCAGATCGGACCAGGGCTGTTGCTGTCTCTCCTTAATTTTAGCCGGTTGTAATCGCACTCCACGGCTAAGAAACAGCCCTCACCTGCAGGAACAGGTTGTCCAAATAAGAAGCCAACGCTGTACGCCATTGTTTTTAAACACCAAAAATAGGGGTGTTTTTTTTGTTTTGTACAGCTGACTGTTGCAGCGAATGCCTATTTTTATTCCCGATGAACTAAATCAAATCACCAATCACCAATCACCAATTTGCAAACCATGAAACCAACACACATTGAACATATCGGGATCGCTGTGGCGGACCTTGAGGAGTCCATCAGCTATTATGAGAAGGTCCTGGGGCTGGAGTGCTATGCCATTGAGGAGGTGGCGGACCAGAAGGTGCGAACTGCCTTTTTCAGGGTGGGGGATACCAAGATCGAATTGCTGGAGAGCACCGATCCGGAGGGTCCCATCGGGAAATATATTGAGAAAAAGGGGCCCGGGATCCACCACCTGGCATTTGCAATGGAGAATGTCTCCGAGTCGCTGAAACATGCAGAGGAGCAGGGTGTAAGGCTCATCGACAGGGAGCCCAGAAAGGGGGCTGAAGGGTTGCAGATCGGATTCCTGCACCCAAAATCAACCCAGGGTGTTCTTACAGAATTTTGCGGTGAAAAGTAGTGCTCAGTGTGATGGTGTAAAGTAGAGGGGTTTATAAATACAAATTACATATGAGAAAAAGAATTACAACCGGGAATCATGGTGAGCGGGTCCGCTCGGACTGCTCAGTAACTCTTGAACTAAGGGATAAGGGAGGGATTGAGCTCAAGCTGGAGAGTAAGGTGGAGCGGATGTTCGGGACCCAGATCCGCGGCCAGGTGGGGGAGGTGCTCGCCACATTGGGTGTTTCCGATGCCCTGGTGGAGATCAAGGATACCGGGGCGCTGCCTTTTGTGCTTGCAGCCAGGCTGGAGGCGGCCGTTCGTCAATTTAATGAGCCTGCCCAAAGCCATATTCCGGAGATCATCTCCCGGAACCTGTATGAAACAGAGCGGGAACGAACCCGTTTTTCGAGACTCTACCTTCCGGGGAACAGTCCCAGCATGATGCTTAACGCAGGAATCCACCAGCCCGACGGGATCATCCTTGACCTGGAGGACTCGGTGGCACCCGATAAGAAGGCTGAGGCAAGTGTGCTGGTGCGTAATGCGCTGTGCCAGGTCGATTTTTACGGGGCGGAGCGCATGGTACGCATCAACCAGCTGCCGGCGGGACTGAAAGACCTGGATTATATCATTCCCCACCATGTGCATCTGGTGCTGATCCCCAAATGTGAATCGGGCGACCAGGTAAGGGAGGTGGATGACCGCATCCGTGCCATACTGAAGGAGTGCGGGCAGGAACGGGAGGTACACCTGATGCCTATCATCGAGAGCGCACTGGGGGTGGAGCGGGCCTTTGAGATTGCATCGGCCTCGGAAAGTGTGGTGGCCATGGCCATCGGTCTGGAAGATTATACAGCCGACCTGGGAGTGGCCCGGACAGCAGGGGGTGATGAGTCCCTCTACGCGCGTACACGAATGGTGAATGCTTGTAAAGCTGCCGGCATCCAGCCCATCGATTCCGTATTCTCCGATGTGGCCGATATGGAGGGGTTAAAGGCGAATGTGGAACGGTCCCGGGCACTGGGTTTCGAAGGGATGGGTTGCATCCACCCTCGGCAGGTGCCAGTGATCCAGGAGGGCTTTACCCCGACAGCGGTGGAGATTGAAAAAGCAAAAAGGATCATTAAAGCCTTTGAAGAGGCCGAATCCAAAGGATTGGGTGTGATCTCCTTAGGGACAAAGATGATCGATCCGCCTGTGGTAAAACGTGCACAGAGAACCATGGAGCTGGCAATCAGGTTTGGACTCAAATAACATCAATACATATGACATACGTAACCAACGCAGCAGGCAGGAGGGTGCCCACCGAAATCAACGGTGAAAAAGCCATCCCTTTCCAGGGTGTGGGAAAATACAAACCGGAGGGGTTAAAGCATGCACCCTCTATTCCCAGTTGTGCCGACTATCCGGCCGATGGAGATAAACTGGTAAAAAACCTGAAAACCGCCCTGAAGAATGCCGGACTCAAAGATGGCATGACCATCTCAACCCACCACCATTTTCGCAATGGAGATTTCCTGGCCAACATGGTCTTTGATATTGCCCATGAGATGGGTGTGAAGGGATTGCGCTGGTTCCCTTCGGCCTCTTTTCCCTGCCATGAGCACCTGATCCAATACCTGGAGGATGGTACCATACAGCGCATCGAAGGGAGTATGAACGGACCCCTGGGCAGGTTTGTCTCTGAAGGGGGCATGGAGGGAACCGGGGTGCTCCGTTCCCACGGTGGACGTTACCAGGCAGTTCAGGACGGGGAGGTGAAGATCGATATTGCTGTGATCGGTGCGCCCACGGCAGACTCCTTTGGCAATGCCCATGCCCTGGCGGGTGATTCTGCTTGCGGATTGCTGGGATTTGCGCTGGCCGATTCGCAATATGCAGAGCGGGTGATCGTGGCCACCGACAACCTGGTGCCCTTTCCCTGTATCCCATGGCAGATCCAGGGAAACCATGTGGACTTCGTGGTGGAGGTGGAGAAACTGGGGGATCCCTCAAAGATCATCTCCGGAACCACCCAGATTACCAAGTCGCCTGACCGGTTGTTGCTTGCAGAAATGACAGCCGGGTTTTGCGATGCAGCCGGTATCATCCGCGACGGCTTCAGCTTCCAGTCAGGCGCCGGGGGAACCTCCCTGGCCGTAGGGGAGTACTTCCGGAATATCATGAAAGAGAAGGGAGTGACCGCCCGGTTTGCCCGTGGCGGAAGCAACAAGTACCTGGTCTCCATGCTGGAGGAGGGACTCGTGGAGTACATTCTTGACGGCCAGACCTTTGATCTGGAGGGGGTGCGCTCAATGGCTGAGAACCAGGGACACGTCTGGACCTCTCCCTTTACGAGCTATAACTACCATGGAAAAGGAAATTTTGCCGGATTGGTAGATGTGGTGATCCTGGGTGCCACCGAAGTGGACCTCGATTTTAATGCCAATGTGGTAACCCATTCGGACGGCTACCTGCTGCACGGGCTCGGCGGCTGGCAGAACTGTCTCTTCTCCAAAACAGTGATCCTGCCCATACCGTTGTTCAGGGACCGTGTGCCGGTGATTCGTGACCGGGTAACCACCCTGTGCGGACCGGGCGAGCTGATCGATGTAATTGTGACAGAGCGTGGTATTGCCATCAACCCGCTACGAAAAGATCTGATCGAAAAGACCCGGGGAAGCGGTCTGCCCATTAAAACCATTGATGAGCTGAAGTCCGAGGCCGACAGGATCTGTGGCATCCCGGAATCCCCCGGGGTGGAGGAGCGGGTTGTGGCCGCCATCAAATGGGTGGATGGAACCATCATTGACGTGGTGCACCAGGTGGGTCACTCCTGATTAGGGAACCAGCTGCAGGGGATGGTATAGAAATTCACCTTGTTTTGCTGCAGGGGAAAGGTGTATCCTTTGTAGGTCCAGCTTCCCCCGGACTCATCCTTTGAGGCCCATACATGGTAGACCTCCTGCTCCAGGTTATGGAATTCAACTTTACCCGCTGCGTCGGTAATTCCCTCGTAAAGGGGTGTCTCAAGGCTGTCCCGGTCCGCTTCGTTATCATAGACCCACACCAGGGCCCCTGTCAACAGCCGGGTTTGGGTGCTGTCATACACCACGAAACCGAGAATGGTGGGTTCATAAATGGTGATAGGCTCTATGATCAGGTTGCTGCCTGCATCATTGAGGGCGGTCAGGCTCACCTCATATACTCCGGCGACTTGATAAACATAAACAGGATGTGTGACATTGGAGATGGCTCCATCCCCGAACTCCCATTCAAACCGGGCTGCATTTCTCGATTCGTTCATGAACCGGATGCTGTCTCCCGCTTCAGGATTCTCCTCAGGGATAATTGTGAATTCCGGTTTTGGCAGTCCGCTACATGAGAACAGCAGCAGGGATGCCATGAGGATGAAGGGGTTGGTTTTCATGGTGGTCGCCAATTTACATGATTCAGAATCATTTTCCTATCTTTCATGCAACATTCCAAAAAAACCTTCGTCATTGTGGCAGATAATGAGAGATCTGGAAAACAGAGACCGATGCACCTGGAGTTGATCGAGGCCTGCAGACGGGGGGATCAGAAAGCACAGTTTGAACTGTACAGGCTCTATAACAGGGCCATGTATAACACGACCCTGAGAATAGTCAGGGATCCTGATGACGCGGAAGATGTCATGCAGGAGGCGTTCTTAAAAGCATTTTTAAAACTCAGGAGCTACCGGGGAGAGGTGAGTTTCGGTGCCTGGCTGAAGCGGATCGTGGTGAACAGGTCGCTCGATTTCCTAAGGTTGAAAAAGGAGCAGATACCGCTTGAAGAGGCCGGTGAATTGGAAGATGAGCAGGCGGAGGCTCCTGAAACCCTTGAGATGGCCTATACGGCTGATACCGTGAAGAGAGCGATTCATGCCCTGCCTGATGGGTACAGGGTGGTGCTCTCCCTGATCCTGCTTGAAGGGTATGACCATGAGGAGGTGTCGGAGATCCTCCAGATTACAAATGCCACTTCAAGGACACAGTACCACAGGGCCAAAAAGAGACTGGTCAAATTACTGAAAGAGACAGAACAAAAGCGATGATTGAACTGGAAAAACATATCCGAAACCAACGGGAAGCGCTGGACAGCGATAGTCCCCGGGAGGGGCATGAGGCACGTTTTCTGCAGAAACTGGAACGGCAGCCGCGAAGGAGGGTGAATTTCAGACATGCATTGCAGGTTGCTGCTTCCATCGCAATTATCCTCACTTCGACAGTGGTTCTGATGCGGAACAGAACCGGAGATGAGGTAGCCCGGCATGAGATTCCCGCCACTGTACTGGAGGCTGACCGCTACTATTCAACACAGGTCAGCTATAAATATGACGAGATACGCCGGTTCGATTTCGACAGTTCGGAAGAGAAAATGGTGTTGCTGGATGAGTTGAAAGAGCTGGATGACTATCACCAGCAACTGCTGAGCGATCTGGAGGCGAATCCCGGCGATGAGCGTGTGATCAATGCGCTAATCAGGCATTACCAGCTCAAGCTGGATGTGATGGATCAGATCATTTTACAATTGAATCAATTAAAAACTGTAAAGGAAAACAGAAATGAAACGACCATTTAAAAAATAACCATTTGTTGAACACACGAACATGATTATTATTTATTTGGGAATTACATAAGGCCGATAAAAAAAAAGATAATTACTTATGAAAAAGAGAATGTATAGTCTAAAGCGGTTGCTCCTGATGCTCCCAATAGTTGTGGTAAGTCTTACCCTCAATGCACAGGATGCGGTAAAAACCTACACCGAGACATTTGATGTAAAAGAGGGTGTTACCCTGATGTCCGATACAAAATATTCAGATATTGAGCTACTTACATGGGAAAAGGATGTGGTCGATATTGTGGTGGAGATTGAGGTGGAAGCCTCTTCAAAAGCGAAGGCCGAAGAGAAGATGGAGAAGATCAATGTGCGTATCGGTGAAGCAGGAAACAGCATCAACCTGGAGACCGATTTCGAGGATGGATGGTCCAGGAATGCCAAAGTGAAGATCCATATCATTGTGAAGGCGCCGGCCTACCTGAACCTGAACATGGAGTCCTCCTACGGGGACCTCTTTATCCAGGAGCTGGCGGGCCTTATTCTGCTGGAACTGAGATATGGCAACCTGAAAGCCGGCAGCCTTTCGCGCGGCAATGAGAAACCGTTCAACCGCCTGGAACTTGCCTACTCGGACGGAACCATCGAACATGTTGGGTGGATGGAGCTTGAACTGGCATATTCCGATCTGGAAATCGGTACCTCCGGGATGCTCTTTGCCGAAAGCAAGTATTCAAAGCTGATGGGAGAGAAGGCCGGTGGAATCATCACAGAGGGTGCCTATGACAAGTACTACTTCGATGAGGTGGACCATATGGTGGCCGAACTACGCTATTCGGGCATCAAATTCGGTGCATTGAACAAAAAACTGGTGGTGGAGTCCAAATACACCAACATCAAGGTGATGAACGTTTCAAAAGAGTTCAAGGAGATCAGCGCGGTCTCTTCGTACGGCAACATCTACCTGGATGTGGAGCAGGGTACCTCCTTTAAATTTGAAGGGGAGGCCAGGAATGGCAAGATCAACCTGACCCCGGAGGGAAGGCTCAGCCAGATGAAGGAGGGTAATTACAAGAAGGTCTGGGGCAGTGTGGGATCATCCCCCAAAGCCACCATAAAGCTGGAAACACGGTACGGAAACATCGATATCGAATAATCCCCTTTACTTACAGGAACGCGCAATCCCGGAATTTTTATAATTTCGGGATTGTTGTTTTTATACCCTAAACCCTGTTTTTTATGAAACGTCCATTAAAATATTTTCTTGTGGAAAGTATCCGGTTTTTCATTCCCGGACTGTTGGTCACAATCTTAATGATGATGGCCTGCGGCTGTAATACTGAAACAGTGACTTATGATTATGCCCTTGTGCTGCATGGTGGGGCAGGTAGTACCCTTGAAAGTATGCCGGAGTCTGCGCAGGAGCAGTACTTGAACTCGCTGGATACCGCACTTCAGTTGGGACTTGAGGTACTGGATGGGGGCGGGGCAAGTATCGATGCGGTGGAGACAGTGATACGGTACCTGGAGGACAATCCGCTTTTCAATGCAGGGAGGGGAGCTGTGTTTACCAGTGAAGGCCGGAACGAGCTGGATGCATCCATGATGACCGGTCATGATATGAATGCAGGGGCCGTGGCCGGGGTTGCCGGTGTGAGGCATCCCATTTCAGCGGCAAGGGCGGTGATGGAGCAATCGCCCCATGTAATGTTTTCAGGGGAGGGGGCATCCGCATTTGCCAGAGAGGCCGGACTGGAAATCGTCGATTCCTCTTTCTTTGAGGTAAAGATGTGGACCGAACCGAACCAGGGTGAGAAACCAGAGAAGATGCCGGATGATGAATCAGATGGTAAGCCGGATGATAAACATGGTACCGTTGGTTGCGTGGCCCTGGACCGGGCGGGGAACCTTTGTGCCGGCACATCCACAGGCGGGATGCGGGATAAGACACCCGGGCGGATCGGGGATTCACCGGTTATTGGTGCCGGGACCTATGCCAACAACAGCACCTGCGGTGTCTCAGCCACCGGGCATGGCGAGTTCTTTATCCGCTGGGCGGTGGCCCACGACATCTCCGCCCTGATGGAGTACCGGGGCATGGATGTGGAGACGGCAGCCCGGACCGTGGTTATGAAGAAGCTGGTTGAAGCGGGTGGCGACGGAGGAGTGATCTGCCTGGACAGCTATGGCCGCGCCGCCATGGTTTTCAACACCAGCGGCATGTTCCGCGCCTATGGGAATTCTGAAGGTGAGCGGATCGTTGCCCTGTTAAAGAAGTAAGTTTCTTCCGACTGATCTGCTGCAGCAAATCAGTATTTTCAACCTGAATTCGCTGATTTCTATGATCATTGGGTTATCTTTGAATTTATGGACAGCAGAGATTATTTATTAACTACTGTAAAAAGCAAGATCACCGAGATCGATCCTGATGCCAGGATCATTCTGTTTGGTTCCCGGGCAAGAGGCGATTTTTATGAAGACTCGGATTGGGACTTCCTTATTCTGACTAAGCTCTCTGTAAACCAGGATTTGAAGAACAGAATAAGTGATTCTCTGTTTGAGACTGAGTTAGAGACTGAGAATGTATTGACTGGTCTGGTTCATAATATGGATTCCTGGAGCAGTTATTCAAATACTCCGGTATTTAAGAATATTTCAAGAGATGGAATAGAGATATGAGCAACGAAGAACTGGCAAAATATCGTTATTCCAGAGCAAGAGAAACTCTGGATGAAGCTGTCCTTCTTGCAGAGAAAAACCATTGGAATGCTGTAGCAAACAGATTGTATTATGCATGCTTCTATCTGGTTAATGCCGTTTTGATTAAGGACGATCTCAGTTTTGATAGTCATCGTGGTGTGAAAACAGAGTTTCACAGGTCGTATATTAAAACAGAGAAGCTAACTATGAAGTCAGGTAAGCTTTATGGTAGGTTATTTAATCTTCGTCAGGAAGGAGATTACGCTGATTTTAAAAGGTACGAGGCAGAGGATATTGAGCCCTTTATCACAGATGTAAAGGAGTTCTTTATTGAATTGGAAACACTGCTCACCTGAAAATGGTCATTGGTTCAATGGGCTCAACACCTGCAGGATGTTCCGTGCATATGTGAATTTGAATAGTGAAAGGCATTTTGCCATTCTTGCGAACTAAAGGCAAACAGACGCAACTAAAATGAGCTGGATATCATCTTTGATAAGAACCCTGACAGATAAACACCCTGATGATAAAAAATTTTCTCCTATTCGGCTTTATGATGGCCTTGCTCTTCAGTTGTGAATTGACAAGTGATCCGACAGAGAAGGTGTATGTTGCCGAGGTGGTTGGATATGATCTGAATTGTGCCACATGCATACTCCATTTTCCCAATGATACTGCGCAGATTAATGATCTGCTGGGGTACAGCCCATTTGATTATTATCATGCTGTCAACCTGAACATGGAAGATTTTGCAATCGGACAGTTGGTAAAAGTCAAAGCGAGACAGGCAATGGATACAGAACTGAGAGCCTGCATTGAATTGTACGCAACATATGATTATCCCTATATCTATGTTACTGAATATGAACAATACAGGGATTCAGATTTCATTGATACCCTTGAGTTGAATGCAGGAGCATGTGTAACCACCTACGGGCAGGCAAACCTCTGCTTCGATTCTGTTGTGAACGATTCAAGATGTCCCATCGGCGCTGTTTGCTGCTGGGAAGGAAATGCAGAAGTTAAGCTGGATTTGACCATCACTGGTCAGGGTAAACATGATATCAGACTGAATACCCACAGCAACTTTCCCTCCGATACAACCATTGGACATTTGAATATCTCCCTGGTTAAAGTGACGCCATATCCTGACCTGGACAGGGAGATCAAGCCGGAAGATTACAGGGTAAAACTCTCAGTTAC
>JBDLIQ010000071.1:0-21801 GCA_039714775.1 Bacteroidota bacterium | reverse complement strand
ATCCGGCAATGGCCTCTGCCCAGGCAGCGATGATTACACCAGCTTCGGCACCCGGGTCCACATCCCTCTCCGAGATTGTCTCTGTTAATACAACATTTTTATCAAGATCAATCACTGCAGAGGTGATGTGGCTTCCCCCCACATCGACCCCAATTGCTACTCCTTTGCTCATATCTGTAAATATTTTTTTGTGTTGACTTCCTCCATCACCTAAAGGAAATGGATTCCATTGACTTTAACAAGTCATGGGCAGTACTTCCTCACGGTTTCTTGCAGGTTCCAGCTGCCGACCGCTTATGCGGTTCGCTTGACACGCCATCCCCGCCTGTCCGGCGGTTAAAATGTCAATGTTGAAATAACCTTACCGCGACTCGGTCAGGCTATCCGCATAGAGGTAGCGGATGCGCAGTTTCTCCTGATCAACGGAGATAATTCTCATCTGGTAGAGGAGGGTCCCACCCCAGTAACCGACGGTAATCTCAAGCAGGCTGTCGGAAAGGGCCACCCAGGTACCTTCAAAATTGTCATAGGAGATGGGCGGGGTGGCGCACCATCCTGCATTCTTCCGCTCAATGAATGTTCCGTCTTCATTGATGGTAAACCCCGGCTTCTCCTGATCAAACTCATCGGCCCGCTTGTAGAGTGCAGAGCCATCATCTGCAGCGTTAAGCGCAACAGAGATCTCCTCCACCCAGGTGCCTACAATCCCTGCATTCTGACCCAGCTCTTCTGGGTTCATCATTTCGTCAGAACAGGAACCCAGCACCACAATCGCAAACAGTACAAGCAGCTTTTTCATAGCCCTTTGAAGTTACATTTTTCTATAAGATGGATATTCTTCCCTTCAGGTTGCTTACAGAGGCAAAAATAGTACAACTGATCCTTTTTTACCGATAAAGCAGCCCGTTTGGTCGAAAAAAGTTGAATGGCACTGGTTTATGGTCCAACTTTGCACTGTAACCAAAACCTTCGAGTTATGAAACGCTCCAAAGTGTTTATCCTGATCCTGGCCCTGGCCGCCATGAGCGGCTGCCTGGTCAGTTCGCTTCATCCGTTTTTTAAAGAGGAAGACAAATACTTCGATACCACCATGGTGGGCTACTGGATGGACGGCGACTCCGCCATCTGGACAATTCTTCCCAACATGGTCAAGGAAAGGCACATGGGCCCCGAAAAACACGACAGCTCTTATACCATCACCTATTATGAAGATGTAGATGCGTACTCAATCCTTACAGGGACTCTATTTCAACTGAACGGGGTAGATTATGTGGACTTTCTCCCCCACCCCAATGAAGATCACTGTACTTCGGATATGACCAGCTTTCACCATGTGCCGGTGCATACCCTGGCCAGGGTGCAGTACAGCAAAGACAGCATCATGATGTACTGGTACGGGGATGACTGGCTCAACGACCTTTTTGAACAGAACCGCATCCGCATCAAGCACGAAAAGATACCTTCCGGAAACAGCGGCAGGCACCTGCTAACTGCCGATACGGAAGAGCTACAGAAATTCATTGAGAAATATGCCAACGACCCAAAAACAGCAGAGGATATAGAAGCCATTTTTGCCAAAGGCCACACCGATGACCAGGAGGACTACGGCGTATTCCTTAAACTGAAGCCCTACCACGGTGCCCTGCCGGAGAAACCAACCGGGTAACGGAACGCTGACTCCCGTTTGTATGATACCTTTTGCAAAACGGTTTTACTGAATGGCAATCTTTCTTATGGTTGCCATTCCGTTTTTCCCGCTTACACGGATAAAATAGATACCCGGTCCCATTTCAGAAGCATTAACCTGCGTAGTTGTACCTGACAGGGTCTCCTCAAACACCACCCTGCCGGTCCGGTCCATAATCTCTATACCCGAGAGCGCGTGGCCGGAACCTGCAGATACCCTGAATATTCCGGTGGAGGGGTTGGGCCAGACCGAAACCTGGTTATCAAATGAGGTGGCATCAATACCCACCGGCTTGTTTACATAGATCACCATAAAGGCCTGGTCGCAGATGCCCGGACTACTCTCAAGGCACACCTCATACCCTACGGTATCGATATCCTGGTTGAAGGTGGGATCGGGGTAGTAGGTGATGGTCTTGTCCGTCTCCACCTCAGCCGTACCATGTTTCGGATCCACATTGATCGCAACGGTTACAGCACCAGGGAGCTCATCGTTATAGAGCACATCGTAACGGAATGAGGATCCGCCCAGCATGGTTACAAAATCGTTCTTGCATACCGGTGTGGGAACGATCAGCACACCGTTGCCAAAGCGCACCACAAACTCCTGGTAGTAGGCATTGGCCACCCCCTGGTCGTGGATGATCAGCGTGTTCTCATCGTTGCGGAACTGCGCCGAGGAGCTCCAGTTGTGTGATCCTGTCAAAACGAGCGGATCAGCAGCTGCCTCCCCCTGATCAACAATCATGTATTTGTGATGCATGATCCCCGCCTCCCCCGGAAGCCTGATGTCATCCTCAAGGCTTGCCTTCAAGGTATTCACAATGGGCTCTCCATATTGGTCAAAACCGTTGATCAGCACCTTCACATCCACACCGGCATCGTTCTTATCGGCCAGGTCGTAACCGATGTCTGACTTGGTGATCAGCATGGTGGCAATATGCAGGGAGTGGTCCGCGGTCTCAATTGTGTTCAGTATCTTTCCATGGGTACCATCCGAGGGGCTGAAGTAGCACTCCACCCTGCTTCCGCCAATAAGAAATTCATGGGGCGTATTATCCGCCTTGTCAGGTCCGAACTTTGCACCGGCCAGATCGGGCTGCGTAGCGGCGCTTCCAAACATCTCATTGAATTCCAGCTGGAAAGCCTTTGCCAGGCTCTTGTCCTGGATTACAATCACATTGTTGGGATCTCTGTTGATCTGTCCGTCGGTAAAGTTGGTTGCACCGGTCCACACCACCGGCCGGTTTGCATCCGCAGCATTGGCATCAAATACCACAAACTTGTTGTGCATGATCCCATAGAGCGGGAATTCCGATTCGGGACTGGCGATCTTGCCGATGCCGGCATTCAGCGATTCGACACCAGTAGCATCAATGTTCCCGTCGTAAATCACCCGGACCACCACCCCCCGGTTGTGGGCGGCATTCAGGGCATCGGAGATACTGGATATACCCGTGTTGTTGAAGTTGTAGATGGTGAATTCGATCGACTCCTCTGCCCTGTCAATGTATGCAATGAGCGTATCATCTATGGCATGGTCGAGGTATTGGGCATCCAGCATTCCAAGTGACACAGACCGGTCCACCTGGCTATTAAAATAGGCCTTCATATCTCCGCTCGATTCTGACATGGTGATATAGACCTGCATGGCTGCTTTTGCTGTATCATCTCCGCTTACGGAGAAGGGCTGCATATAGATCAGCTCGGAGGGCTCCCGTCCGGCAAGGTCAATGGAGTGGATGGTCGATTCCCCCGCAACAGAGAGCTTGCCCAGCTCCATGGCAGGGGTGTTTCCGTAAAATGCTTCGGTAGTCCCTCCATTGTCGGTGGTCCATTCAACGGTGAAACCGGTGGTGGCCAGGTTCTTCATAAGCGGAACGCTGGTCAGGTTGATGGCACTGGAAGAGAGCAGGTCAAACTGGTCCCTTGGAAGCAGCTGATAGGTATCGCTGTAAGCTCCCAGGGGTCCGGTAAGAGAGATACTTCCTGTAGGTATCACAGTACCGATCAGGGGAGAACCAGCGTCGTTGATGTAGAGCTGCCCCCCCTCACCATCAGCTGTATAGGTGTAGGACTTTCGCTCGAAAGTTCCCGATGCATCGAAAGTTACGTTGTCCACACGCACCAGCATCCCCTCATAAGGTTCAGCAAGCTGGGCAGGAGTCAGAACCACCGGGTCGGGCAGTGTATTACCGGTACTGTGCACCACTACAGATGATACAGGGTCCACCTCAAGCAGGGTACTGTACTCCTTTAACCCACCTGTCACGGTCACACTGTCGCCCCTGTTCACTCCCTCCATTTCTGAAGAGTAGACAGCGATTCCTGCAGTGGCATCCTGCATATAACGAATCAGCCCCAGTTCATCCCCATTGGTAACTATCCCGGTGATAGTAACGGTAGCGCCTACACCCATCGCCCTTGCAGCGGCAATATTCTCCTGGGCCTGCATGCCCAAAACAGCAACAAATATCAAACTTACTCCTGCAATTATCTTTCTCATCATTCAGTGTTTAAAAAGTGATTCTAAAAGAGGTGGTGAACCTCCGGCCCATACCAAAGAAAACAGTGGCCGACCTGGCATCAAAGTCCTGAAACTCGGAATAGGGACTGTAGGGATCGTTGTTGGTCGCATCCCAGATATATTTGGTGTTCAGCACATTTAACATGGAAAACCTTAGACTGAATCTCAGGTTCTCAAAAGCATTGTGTCCAAAACTGTACCCTGTATGAATGTCAAAAAGGTTAAAGTCGGGGATCACCCAGGAGTCGTGCACATTGCCCTCTGTGTCGGTGGTAGCCTCCGGACTGAAACTGGAGTAGTACTTTCCAAAGTAGGTCTGTCTCAGGTTCAGGTAGAACCCTTTGAAAGGTTCATAACGAATACTGGAACCCAGCTGGGTCTGGGCAGCATCACCCACATGAATTCCCCTTGCATCGAAATCCAGCACCTTACTTACAGGCTCATGCTCATATTCGCCTTCGTTAAGGTAGAACTGTAGTCCTTCCACATAGGAGTCCCAGATCCAGTCACCCAGTGACACGGTTCCCTGGATATCCAGGTTGTGCCTTACATTGAAAACAAAATCCAATTCAACTCCCGCATGGCGCGCATTCATTCCGGGAATATCCGCATAGACACGCTTGTCGCTGTTGGCCTCCTGATCGTCCGGAACATACCCAGGATCGCCAGCCTGCAGGTTATGTGTGGAAAAAACCCGGTTGGTGGGCTTGTTCTCCCAGCGGGTATAGTAGGCATTCAGGAAGAGGGTGAACCGGGGGGAGTAAAAATTATACCCCGCCTCCAACGCCTTCACCCGCTCATTATCCTGTTCATCTGCAAACTCCGTAGTAAATCCTTTGTAGAAGTATTTGTAGGCCCTCACCCTGGAGAGGTAGCCCAGGTTCACAAAGAGGTTGGAGCGCTCGGTCAGGTTGTAGTTGGCACCTCCTTTCACTGTATAACCCTGTTTATAGATCCAGCCCGATTCGGCTTTTTCAAAATAGTCGATCTTGTTGTATCCGCTAACTGCAGTGGAGAGGTTAACAAACGAAGAAAAACTATTTCCGGCATACTCCATCTGACCAAAGATGCCACCCCATCGTACAAGACCGTCATAAAAGTAGTTGATGGTATCCCCCTCGTACTTCATGGCCAGCATGGGATCGCCCGTGTAATCGAGCCTTGTGTCATTTCTGTCAATGGCATAATCACCCCCAAGCAGATCACGAATGGTCGTAAAGTGTATCCCACGATAGGATCTCAGATCTATACCGCCACTCACCCTAAACGCCTGGTTGATAGTATAATTGGCTTTTGAGAGCAGTCCGTACCAGTAGTGCTCATTGTGTTGCCGGGTCATGTAGTTGCTCGAATAGGTGAGCGAATCATCATAAGTAGGATTCACCGGCCTTAGATTCAATGGCGGTTGCGGTTTCCAGTTATCCTCATAGACCCCCTGCCAGTCGATCTGTCCGTAACCGGAATCATCCGGATCATGAAACAACCTGGTATCCTTGATGCTGCTCCTTGGCCTGTCCCCACCCCCTTTGCCCATCGACAGATAGAGGTTGTTTGAAACTGTAAACTTCTCTGAGATGGTCCAGAAATCACGCAGGGTGAACTGCGGTTTGTGGTACTGGTTGGTCCGTTCGGCCAACACCTCCTCTGGAGCATCAGGATTATTTTTCGTCCGCCGCAGGGTCCCCCAGTGCTGGTTATAGGCAACATCTGCTCCAAAAATATTGTATTGTTCATTGGCTGCCCGTAGCGTATCCATACTAACACCCAGATCCTGGGCATAGGTACTGTCATAGGCAGAGATGGGGCGTTTATAGCTCCGCTGGTCATGCCGCTGCGGTGCCCCCATGGCAGTCAGGGTAAGCAGGTGATTCTTCAACCGCTTATCCACCTTGGCATAATAGAACCATCCTTCCGAGAAGGTATTATCCACCCATCCATTCCCCCTTTTATAGGCACCGGCCAGGGTGACACCCCATCCTCCGGGTAGCTTCCCGCTTGTAAAACCCATGGAGGTCTGGATCTTCCCCTGGCTATCAAGCGACTGTTTGAGAGAGAATTGTCGCCTGTTTTCGATCCCTTTGGTCAGGATGTTGATGGTACCCCCCACAGAAGGTAGCGCCAGTTGCGAAGCGCCCAGTCCGCGCTGCACCTGCATGGTACGGGTCACCATATCGAGCCCAAACCAGTTGGACCAGTAAACCCACCCGTTCTCCATATCGTTTACAGGGATGCCATCGATCATCACCGCCAGGTTGCGCTGGTCAAATCCGCGAATGGTGATCCGGGCATCTCCATCTCCCCCCCCCTGCTGGGTGGCAAACACCCCGGGCGTGGAGTTGAGGATAAGCGGTAGATCCTGTCCGGCCAGCTCCTCCTGGATCTTTGCCGGCTTCACATTGGTAAATGCTACGGGAGTTACCCTGGCAATGGCCATATCGGCGGTAACCACCACCTCATCAATGGTCATGGATGACATCTTTACTTCCAGTATGACCGGCCTGTTGGTTACCTCAACCTGACGAACCTCTGCATCATAGCCAACATACGAGAAGTTCAGTGTATAGGCACCCGGCGGGAGTTTAAGTGTAAACCTTCCATTCAGATCTGTAATGGTTCCCTGTGTTGGACTGTAAAGCACATTGGCCCCTATCAGCGATTCACCGGTCCGCGCATCGGACACAACACCCGAAACAGTCACCTGCTGGGCAGATAGTGTGCCAAGTAAAAAAAAGAAGAAAACTAAACCCAGAACCCTTTTCATACTACCTCACCATCAGCTTCTTTGAGAAAGAGCGCTCCCCTGTCCTGATCCGGACCATGTAAATCCCTGGTGTCAAACCGTCCAGGTGTAGCACCTTCTTATTGATTCCATCCAGGCCCTCCACATTACGGACCATTTTTCCCGTCAGGTCAAAGAGCCTGATCCGGTCCATCCCGTATTCACATGAAACAACGGTTCTGCCGGTTGTGGGATTGGGATAGATCTTTAACAATTGATCTGCATCCAGATCCCCAATCGAACTTCCGGGGTCACAATCACAGCTATGTGCATTCAGGTAATCCCATATATCCTTACCTCCAGGAACCGTATCCCATTCAACAGTTACATCAAACGCTGTAAGGGGCATGGTTTCAGCAGTAACCCCATGCTTCACACCGGGCTTTCTTACCAGCGAATGGTCTTTACTCCATAGCCACCAGTTCAGGAAATAGTATCCCTCCGGAATAATATAGTTGGTAACAAAGGCGCTGTCCTTACCTATAATTGAATCACTCTCATATATATTCTTGTAAATCCACTGGTCTGTAATGGATGCCCATCCTATATCTTCTCTGGTCATGCCACCTCCAATGATCCCGAAGAGATCCACCAGCACAAAATCATTCACATCGCCGCCGCCGCCCGTATCCTTAAACAGTGCAATGGCATCATTTCCATTCATGTAGGTGGGTGCCGGATAGTCATGATCCAATTGCTGTGCCATGGCCCTCAGGGCCGGATCCGATGCCGGAGAGGTCTCCGTAGTAGTTGTCTGCCCGTTGACAATCAGGTGTGTGGAATAGGATTGAATAAAACCCTCCAGCTGGGTGATGCCTCCATCTGTAAAGCTGGAAGGATGTCCATTGCTGTACCGCGCAATATAATAACTTCCCAGGTTGATGATCCCGTCGGTGGGATTGTAAATCTCCACCCCTTTGTTGTTACCGCTCCCCTCCAGGTATTCGGAGATGAAGAGTTCCGTACAGTCCTGTGCAACCAGGTTTGCTGCCATTGCAAAGATGGCTGTCCCCAAAAAAATTATCCTTCTCATGATGCTCACTTTTTTCAATGGAATGGAACCGGAGCAGCATAATGCCGCTCCGGTTTAATAACTGAGTCGTTTATTTACTGCTTAACGACTTTAACTAATCCTGATCCCTGCTCGTTCTCAAGCCTGAGCATGTAGATCCCGTTCTGCAGGGAACCCATCTCAATGGTCATCCTGGCAGACCCCCGGTTTTCAACCTGCATCACAGCAGCTCCTGTAATGCTTAACACGGTAATGGTCCGGATCTCCTGAGCCTGGTCAATGTAGAGTTTATCCATAGCCGGTACCGGATAGACAGAAACCATATTAAACAGCTCGTTCCCTACAGAAACAGCCAGTTGGAATACCACCACATAGGTCTTGGTGGTGGTTCCGTCCTCTGCAGTGACCAGCAGAGTAGTAGTTCGGGCCGCCTCATCTCCGGCGAGATCGGTTGCCGGTGTAATATCCAGAGTGGCATTTGCATCTGCCGTGGTTGCTGTAACCGTGGGTACAACTGTGGTACCCTGGGGCAATGTAACCACATAGGAGAGAAGTGCCGGACTGAATCCTGAAACCGTGGCACCATCCACCTGCAGATCGCTCAGGGCTGCATCGGTGGAGACCACAACGGCGGTCAGCTCCTCCACATCATCGGCCGAACGGGGAGATACCTGTGCCGCTCCGTTATATTCCAGGACAATGCCTGTCACATGGGCCGAATCGGGAATCACCGTACCGGTAAGGGTGGTTCCATAGAAATGAACCCGAAGCACCATTGATTCAGCCACTCCATTCAACTCTAAGTTGTCGCCATTCCCAAACTCGGTGGTCCCGTCTGCTTCAGTAATGGTTACACTTTGCAGCTGAACCAGCGTCGATTCGTAAGTATCAATGGATGCATTCACCTGTGCCGGTGTAACAACCGTGGGAACAATGGCATTTCCGGACGATGTGGCTACGCCAGGATCGGCAGTGGGTTTGAACTGCAGTAAACCATTGTATTCCTCAACCGTTCCTGTGATCCCGGTGATTCCGTCACCAACATCATAGGTGGAGGTGATTACCCCCGGTTCGTCGTCGATCTCCACACCGCCTGTGGCATCCTGCACATACTTCTTGTTTCTGTAGGATTGATGGTAGGTAAGAAGCACCTCACCGGTAACCACATATTTACGCGTATCATCGGCCTGTGCCCTCAGCTCACCCAGGTTGGCCACTTCCAAAATGGGATTGAACAGGATGGTATAATCCTGGGTAGTGGTTCCATCGGCAGCAGTAACTGTTACCGTGGTGGTCCTGGCTGCAGCATCTCCTGCCAGGTCAGTTGCATCGACCGTGTTAATGGAGGCTGCTGCATCCGTGGCAGTCACTGTTACATCCGGAGGAACCCCTGTTGTTCCCGCAGGCAGTTCGATCACGTAATTCAATGTGGCCGGATCAAACCCGTCAATGGTAGCAGCATCTATCTGCAGATCGCTGAGCGTGGCATCGGAACCTGCTGCAATAAAGCCGGTCACTTTGAAATTATCCACCTCCCATGTAGCAGCTCCATCGGTTGGGTTGGAGAGGTAACGAAATGCAATATAAACATTACCGGTGTATGCAGAAAGATCAAATGCACCCGACGCTTGCCAGGCATAACTTCCGGTTGAGTAAGCAAAATTGGACGAAATATCTATCCAGGTGGCAGTCACCACAGAAGTTGAATCGTAGGTGCCTGAAAAATCGGTAGAGATCAGCACCTGCAATCCCGGGCCGGAGAAATTCATTGCATTGTCAAAACTGAACTCATTATCAGTCGAACCATCCAGGTTAATGGCGGGAGAGATCAGGTAATCATCATTGTCCTGTGCACTTCCTGCGTAACCGCTTATTTTTGCAAAACCGTTGCCACTGTATACACTCTTGTACCAATCCTGATCCCCAACAATACTGATCTGGGTAAATGGTGTAAGGTCATTCTCAAAATCGGCCATTAAAAGCAGGTCAGGTACAACTACAGTGGTCACTTCAATGTGGACCACAGCAGCCTGCACATTGGGTACCGCCTCGTCATCCTCTGCAACCAAATATGCATCGTAGCTGGTCTCCACAACCAGATTTTCATCGATTGTCATAACGGTCTCCTGTGTGCCTGCAACAAAAGAACCTCCTGTCACCGGAGCGGCACCGCCTGCACCTGTCCCCGCCTTCACCTCCTCCACAGTGGGAGCGGGTTGTCCCGACAGAAGCAGCACACCATAGACCGTGGAGGTCTCATCCAGTTTTAACACCAGATCGAACGCTGTGTCTATGATATTCTCAATCTTCGGATAACCTGCTTCCCATACAGGGGCAGCAAGATCCTCTACCTTTGTGGTATCGTGTGTTCCAGGCGTAAAATCCACCACATCGGCAGGAGTAATCTCCCACTCCGAAGCGGTCCAGACAGCATTGGGAATCGTGATTCCTCCAGCCCTTAAGGCTTGAGAATCCTCATACTCCCATGGCATTCCGGAACCATCTTCATCAATGACTCCATACGCATCAATCAATGTGCCTGTAGTGTTGTCACCACCGGTATAGAGGAAGTAACCGTCATCACCGTTGGTATTAAAGTTTCCATTATCATCGTTAGGGTCGAATCCAAAGAAAGATCTGAAATCTGCGGAATCCCGGGCAATCACATAAGCACCTCCTGCTGTAATGGTTCCAACAAGCTGGTGATCAGATAAATTACCGCCATTGGTCTGTTTGACAAGGTGTACCTCAGTGGTATTAAAATCAATGGCCTCGCTTCCGGCATTATACAGCTCAATAAAGCGGGCTGCCCATTCATCGCCAGGATCGGCAACTTCTGAAATAAAAAGAGAGTCCTGGGCAGAGAGAGAGGCTGAGAAGATCAGCATAAGTGCCCATAATAACGGAGTAAAAGTTTTCTTCATAATCATAGTTTTCTGAATTAATATCAATTTGAATCTATTTTGTAATCCTGAACTCAAACAAAAATTGCCATGACTGACAGAATACAATCATTGAGGGATCGTAAAAATATCATTCTTATTCGAAACAAGTGTTAAAGAGAGATGAAATGTGTTGCAGGACATCAGCCTTGTGATAAAAGGAGCGAATTCACCGATCAAACATCCCGTTTCATCGAAAATATTTCTCTTAAGGGTGGATTTTCTTAAATTGGAGGTCTGATCATGACAGGGTTTCGAAACATGTCGATAAATGAATCCGGCCTCACCGACCTGATTATCTTTCGGACCAGGTGGTGGCAACACCAGGTATTCTGGGTGGCTGTATTCCTGATCTTATTGAATATCTTCAAGACATCCTCCACCTTCGAAAAGATCGATCTCATCTACACACTGATCTTTATTACGCCCCTGCTGGGGATTACCTATCTGAATCTATACTACTTCATTCCCAGGTACCTCAGGAGGGAAAAGTATCTGCTCTATGCACTCTTTTTTCTTGTTCTTGTTGGAGGCGGAGCACTCTTTCTATACTTGCTGTTTGACCGGTGGATCGATCTCTTTCTGCCCAACTACTATTTCATCTCCTATTACAGCATCGGGCAATTGATGATCTATACAGGCAGCCTGCTCCTGCTCAGCACCCTTCTGAAGCTCTCAAGAAGCTGGTTTATGCTTCTGCGTATTGAAAAGATAACCACAAGCCACCAGCTGAAATCCCTCCAGAGCCAGATCAATCCCCACTTCCTGCTGAACAGCCTGCAGAGCATCTATGCGCTTTCACTGGAGAAATCAGATCGTACCCCCGAAGTGATCCTGAAGCTGTCGGAGATCCTCAAGTATACCCTCTATGAAACCGAGCACCCAAAGATCAGCCTGGAGCAGGAGATCGGGCTTATCAGAGATTATGTTGAGATGTACCGCCTCAGGACGGACCCGGATCGAACGGATATCAACCTTGATATTAAAGGCGATCCGAAAAATTTACACATCGCTCCCATGCTGCTGCTCCCCTTTATTGAGAATAGCTTTAAACACGGGCTACGGAGTGGCCAAAAAGGAGCCTTCATGCATATTAGGCTGAAAGTCACCAGCGGAACCATTGAATTCAGTACCAGGAACAACACGGGTGTCAGCGACCCGCTGGATCCGGATCACAGGAAAGGCATTGGTATTGAAAACACCAGGCAGCGGCTGGAGCTGCTCTACCCCGAAAAATACGACCTGCAGATTGGGGAAGCGAATGAAACATTCAGTGTCAACCTGAAACTTGAACTAAATCAATAACCATGGCCACCTGCATGATCGTTGATGACGAACCCCTGTCAAGGGACATCCTGCGGAGGTACATTGCAGAGGTAAAGGAGCTGGAGCTGGTGGCCGAATGCCCCGATGCCTATGAGGCTATCCACCAGCTGGGGCAACAACAGGTCGATATTCTATTCCTGGACATCAATATGCCGGGCCTCACCGGGATCTCTATGGCCCGCTCCCTTAGCAATGCTCCCCTTCTAATTTTTACCACAGCCTATCCACAGTTTGCCGTTGAAGGGTTCGAACTGAACGCCCTGGATTACCTGGTAAAACCGTTCTCATCTGAACGCTTCATGAAGGCTGTGAACCGTGCATTGGAAAGATTATCCTCCGGGAACGGTGATGTTTTCAGACCGCAAAAAATCATGGTGAAAGCCGATAAGAAACTATATGCTGTGGAAACCGGCAACATCCTCTTTCTTGAGGGCCAGGGCGATTACATCCGGATCCACCTGGAAGATATGAAACTAATGGTTCACGACACCATAAAGAGGTTTTTGGAGTCACTTCCACAGGAAGATTTTATGCGAATCCATAAATCATTTGTAGTCAACCTGAAACAGATCGGGTTTATTGAAGGGAACCGGGTAGGGGTCGGATCTGAATCGATCCCTGTGAGTCCGGCATATAAGGAGGAGTTGCTGAACCGTTTCTCAGCCACCTGAACCGGATACTTGACTTGCACCTCAAAAAGGAGTAACTTGCTGTAAAACAAGAATTCATGCGCAGGAAGTCCAGAAGAATCCTGGTCCTTGTGCTGATTGGTACAGCTCTTGCCGGCCCATTGGATCTGATGGCCCAGGATCCCATGGTCATCTCCAGGCTCAGCGATGAACCTGAACTGGACGGTAACCTGTTTGAACCCGCCTGGGAGCAGATGGAGGCTCATTCCCTGATCATGTGCCTGCCCAACTCCGGTCAACCCGTCACTGAACGCTCTGTGTTCAAGATCGGGTATACGGACAAGCACCTCTATTTTGCCGCTTACAACTATGACAGGGAACCGGAAAAAATTCAGTCATTCAGTAAAATCAGGGACGAAATGCAACTGAACAATGACTGGTGCGGCCTCATGCTGGATGTCTACAATGACTATGAAAATGCCCTGACTTTCTTCACCTCACCGGCAGCAGTACGACTCGATATGCAGATCCTGAATGATGGGGAGGGTGTGTTTCCTGTTAACCGGGACTGGAACGCTTTGTGGGAGGTGGAGACCAAAACTACAGAGGAGGGTTGGTTTGCAGAGTTCAGGATCCCCCTCTCCACACTTCGCTACCAGGTGAAAGATGATAAAGTGACCATGGGGCTGGCAGCCGGCAGGTATGTGGCACGATACAGTGAGTGGTATACCTACCCTGAGATTCCCAACCAATGGGGATTCTGGAGCTGGGCCAAGGTATCCCGGTACCAGAAAGCGGAAATGACAAATGTCCCCCCTGTCAACCCGCTTTACTTCTCTCCATATATACTGGGAGGTTACCAGGCTTCAAGCCATCTCAATGATACAGAGAGCGGCTATGAAACAGAAAACATCTGGAAGAGATCCATCGGGATGGATGTGAAATACGGGCTTGCCAAGAACCTCACACTCGATCTGACAATCAATACCGATTTTGCACAGGTGGAGGCGGATGATCAGAAGATCAACCTTACCCGCTATTCGCTATTCTTCCCGGAGAAACGGCAGTTTTTTATGGAGAGGGCCAATGTATTTGATTTCAGCCTTGGGGAGGATGGAGAGTTTTTCTACAGCCGAAGAATAGGTCTGTATGAGGGTCAGCAGGTCCCTGTCTGGGGCGGTGGACGTATTACAGGGAGGGCCGGGAGGTGGGACCTGGGGGCCATGAGCCTGCAGACCGGTATCCTGGAGAGTGACCAGGGGGAGCAGCTCCTGGGAACGGAGAACCATTCCGTGCTCAGGATGAGAAGGAAGATGTCGCTGAATAAAAACTCCTACATTGGATTTATGGGCAACTCCCGTATCGGGAGAACGGGGGACTACTATGCCGGTCTGGGGGTAGATGCCATTCTCAACCTGAAAGGAGATACCTATCTGAAACTTGCCTGGGCTCAGACTGTGGACTCCTCCTCCAGCAATATTTTGTCCCTCGAGCAGGCCAGGAATGAAGTGTTTCTGGAGAGAAGGTCCTACGAAGGCATCTCCTACGGGATCAGTTATGAGAGAGCGGGTGGGGAATATCGTCCGGATATGGGCTTTGAATTCAGAAGCGATTTCACCAAACTGGGTCACGAGATCGGTTATGGCATCATCGCTCCCAGAGAATCCCCTCTGGCAAGACAAATAATCTCGCTTTCAGGGGCATACTATTTCAGGAACATGGACAGGAGCCTTGAAACGGTTGAAATCATTCCCTATTATACCATCATCACCAAGAATTCTGCAGATTTTACTATCTATCCCATGTATACATTTGATGATGTGCGAAACGGTTTCAACCTCTCCAGTGAGATCGCTATTCCGGCGGGACAGTACCATAACGCACTCCTCTCCGCAGAATATGGCACATCCAGCGAAAAGATGTACTATGCAACCATCCGGGCCTATACCGGAAGCTACTACGGAGGGTGGAGAAATTCATTCAGCCTGTATCAGATCCTCAGTCTCCGGAATACCTGGAGGTTCAGTCTGAGATATTACCTCTACAGGATCGATTTCAAAGCAACTGAACAGCTGTACCTTTCCCACCTGACCCGGTTCAAACTCACCTACATGTACAGTACCAGGCTTTCAGCATCCAGCTACATTCAGTACAACAGCCTCACAGACTCATTCTACATCAATGCCCGGATCCGATACAATCCCAGGGAGGGAAATGATCTCTACCTGGTGTATAACGATGCCATGAATACCAGCCGGCAGGACTACGACCCCATACTTCCGGGTTCTGACCTGAGGGTTATCATGATCAAATACACCCATACCTTCCGGATCCGCTAATCCGGTTTTACCGATCAAATACCCCGGTTTATTTGGCAATGGCCAAAACGATGCTTAATTGGAGATGATAGTCTATCCTTTCATCTTATCCGGGTCTTGCCGGGAGTCAAAGATATCTGTGATATAGATGTATTTGTCAATAACCCTGTATATGATCTTGTAATGACTCTCTATGATAAGCCGGTGGCCTAAGTCCAGATGCTCCAGGTATGGTTCTGCCCGACCTTGTAAAGGTTGTTCCAGTAACGTGTCAGCTGCATCTAATATCTGATCCCGGATCTTAATTAATTTTTCTTGCGTTACATCTGGAGCGATAAACTCTAAAACCTCTTCCAGACTCTCAAGCGCCTGTTCGGTGTAAATAAGTTTCATTTACGACCTATATCCACTGTCCGTTGCTCCATCTCTTCTCTTGAAAACACCCTGCCTGATTTTATATCAGCCTCAGATCTACGAGCCCTGTTCTCTAACTTAACTTTTAAAACTTCTTTCTTACGAAGCCTTTCATAGAACTCATTGATTGTGTTCTCATCTGCATAATGCAGGTGGCTGTGTATAAAGTCTCTTTTCTCAACTACATTCATGACTTCCATTGTTATATCTCCTACAAGTTTAACGATTTCTATCCAGATATGGTTTTACTTTAACGGGTGATATTTCTGCACCCCGGCCTTTAACAAGTTCGCGATCACACTCTGGCGTATGGTCTTGGTATTTTAGTTCCGCCCAGGGCTGTGTGCCCCTTCTGTTGTAAACAGGTACCAATCCTTCAAAGTATTTGTAAAGATAGCTATAAACAACTGATATTCAATAACTGGCCAGTAATTGTGACCGGTTCATCTCACATATATTGACACTTCAATAAGATGCACACTACTTGTTAATGTGATGAAGCGTAATTCATCGCCCTTTATCAACAACAATTATTTTGATATCGCATCCCCGCGAGGTCATGCACTGCTTTGACGACAAGAGATCCCTGATCTATTGCAGAAGGGAAGAGAGCCCGGTCCTGTCCAGCAGGATCACGTGCTTTCCGTCGGTTTTGATCAGGCCGTCCCGGTTCATTTCGCTGATGGCCCTTCCAATGGAGGGACGCGCCACCCCGAACAGTTCTGAAAGCTGGGTCTGGGAGTGGGGAATAAGGAACCTTTCTTCGCTATTTTTCATCGAAAGGTCGAGCAGGTACTGTGCCAGTTTCCCCTTGATGGTTGTGAAGGAGAGGAACCTGATCTTATTTGAAAGGAACTGTCCCCTGCTTGACACCGCATCCAGGTAATTCTTCAGCACCTTCTCGCTGGACTGCATCATTCCGAGGAAAACATCCCTTGGAATGGACAGGATCCTGGCGGATTCGCTGGCCGTGATGTTTACCGGGTACCTGTTCTGTCTGCCAAAAAGGAATGCTGTAGCCAGGGGCCTTGGTGGCAGGATGTCCTCAATCTTGATCACTTTGCCCGTGAAATCGATCATCTCCCCCTTCACGCTGCCCGAAATCATAATGTGCTGGAAATGGACCTGCTCGCCGGCCTGGGCCACCAGGTCTCCCTTCTGGAAGCTTCTGATCCGGCAGGCGCAGTCGGTCAGCAACCTGGTAAGCTCCTGCTCCTCTATTCCTGCAAACAGGGGGCAGTTAATCAGCACTGCAATAGTTTCTGTAGTTAAATGTGTCACAGGCTGTATGAATAGCCAAAAACCAGGATATGTGACTGAAGGGGATCCACCTGGTTAAACTCATCCTCCAGGATATACCTCAGGCTAAGTTCCGATTTGAAACTGAGGTCATAAGAGGCTCCGGCAGCATAACGCACCCTCTTGAAAAACCTGCCGTTGGCACTTCCAAACAGGCCCCAGGGCTCCACAGAGGCAAAAACACCCACCTTCGTTCCAAAAAGGTGGTAGGCAGCCTTTATTCTGGACCTGTTTATAAAAACATTTTCACTGAAATCGTTAAAATAGAGCATCTCCTCAAATCCATACTGAAACCTGATCCTCAGGGAGAGATCCACTTCGGATAGCTGATGGCTTCCGGTGGCATCCGCATGGATCCTGTAACGGGGGTGCAAGCCTGAAAGATAGTCTGAAGCCATCAGGGCACGCACACCCCCGCCCAGCTCAAAATAGCCGGTCAGGTCATACTCTCCGGCCAGCGTGGCCAGCATCCGGTCATAGTGCAAGGCATTATGATCAAAACGCTGCTCCAGTTCAAATGAGAGAGCGGCTCCGTTTTCAAATCCCTTGTCCACCTCCAACTCAAACCAGGATCTAAAATCTTTTCGCTGACCCAGAAGCAGACTGCCCGATGTGATCAGCAGAAAGAGAGAAAAGAGGATATGTTTTTGAATATTAATCATCATCTCCGTCATCCATCAACAGCTGGTCATCCTCAGCCGAACCGGCCCAGTTTTCACTCTCGAAATAGTAGATATAGACCCTTGCCGAGTCTCTCAGGTAATCGATCCTTCCAATCTCGACCCTGTTGATCGTTAGCCCTGTCCGATTCTCCAGATCGCTGATCAATTCTCCCCTTTTCTCTGGTTTGATCAATTCAACATTTTCATAATTCACAACCTTCTTGGATTCATGCTTCAGCAGGAACACCTTCTCCAGCATGTAGGTGACAAAAATCATCCCCACGTTTGTGAACAGGAGTTCGGCATAACTCACCTTTCTGTTGGACAAGGCATTGATCACCGAGATCCCGATCACCAGGAAGAGGTAGGTCATTTCGCGTATGGGAATTTGCCTTGTCCGGTACCGGATGATCCCGAAAATGGCAAACAGTCCCAGTGCAAATCCAAGCTCGATCTTGATATTCTCAAGCAGAAAAACCATAAAGAACACCACAAGACTGATGAGAATGTAAGTGAAGAGGTAGTCCTTCCTTGGAGTGGTCCGGTAGTAGAGGTACCTGACCATGATAAGAATCACCAGCATGTTAAAGGAGACCCTGATCACCAGGTCCAGGAAATCCTCCCAGTTCATCAGTTCAATATTCAGAAATTCGGGCATAATATTATTTATTAGTTGATTGCAGATATTGATTATTGATCTTGTTCAGATAACGTACCTTCTCCTTGAAGAGGTTCTGTTTAAGCCCGGGATTCAGCATGGCCATACCAATACAGTATTTACTGAACCGGCGGGGTGTGATCTTTGCGCTTCGCAACGCAGCGTGAAACAGAGATCCCGACAGGTGCTGACTGTATTTAATTTCGGCGATGGATACTCCGGGTATCTCAAGGCTCTTTTCATGGGTCAGACTGGAGAACCAGAGCTTGTAATCGAGTGTGATCCTTTCGGTCTGGTCGGGATGAACCAGGGTAATCCGGTTAAAACTGTTCTCGAGTACCGGGGTCATCACCAAATCTTCATAGGGCGTGTAGGATGAGAGGAACTCCTCCTCCTTACTCATAATAGCTGCTTTTCCGTTTTTGGTCTGCATGCGATTCTTAATGGTCACCCCCCTGGCATTTTTCTTCTTCACCTCAAGGAATACAGCATCGTTTGATCCATACTTCCTGAACCGGATCTTGTGCCTGTTCACCCTGCCGCTGTGGTGCATCATGTACATATCCAGACATGGTGTGTCGTAATAAAATGTCTGGTAGTGGTGGGTGCGGTTTCCCTCTATCTCCAGGATATGGTAGTGCTTTGAGACCGCTTCAAGCAGACCGGGAAAATGGCTGAAAGAGAACATATACTTGCTGTCCTTTCTTCGCATAAGGCTGGCCGCCTGCACCTCCTTCAGTGAGATGGTGGAAAACGAAGACAATATTTCATCCATGCTATTGGTGATACTCATAGAGGTACACCTTCTTCTTGTACAATTTATCCCGTCTGTTGAAATAGCGCTTCTCCACCTTCAGCCCCTCTTCATAGATGGTCTTTTCTGTACGGACCACCCTGCCCTTGTGATCGAGAAAAACCTCTTCGACCAGCTCTCCATCAAGATTATAGGTGTATCTCTCCCACCTCTTCACCTCGCCACTCCTGTTGAACTCCTGGATCTCTACCAGTTCACCTCCTTCGTTGTACTTTTCGATAGATTCAACCACCGGCTTATCCAGACCCTCCTCAATAAAATACTCCTGGACCGTTTTTGATACAATGCCCTTCTCCCTGATCGCTTTTTTACCCTGCCCGAAAGCAGGAATCAGCAGAAAAAGCAGCATGCCAACACTCAGATTATTTTTCCAGTTGAATCTCATCAGGGTAAAATTTAAAACTCTTCAATGGTAATCTCACCCAGGTCCACCACCTGGCCTGGCTCAGTAATGGTAACCTCGTGTTTTATAACCACATGCTTCTTTAGCCGGGTCACATCCTCAGAATAGAGAAACACCAGGTACTCTCCCGGAATCAGCCCGCTGAACTCAAAATATCCATTGTGTTGTGTCCGTACCCTTTTGTCATAAAAGTCATGGTCCCCGTATGTCAGGTAGACCTCATGCTCAAAGGCAAAATCGGTATAATCAACTATCAGGTTGGGCCAGACCGAACTGTTCAGGTAATTTATCTTTTTTACTACCCCTTTGATCACTGCCGCACCATCGTTATAGTCGAGTGCAGTTACCTTCACCAGTTCTCCAAGGTTCAACTCCTCTCCCCGCTCCAGTTTCACCTCGTGATAGGCGCTCCAATCATTTTCAACAGCAGAGGTTGAGTCATCGGACCTGTAATAGATGGTGTATTTTCCCGGGTAGAGAAAATCAAACCTGAATTGGCCCGAATAGCTGGTTAAGACCCGGTCACCAACTGTACCATCTTCTCCGTAGGTAATAAAAACCTCCTCATCAATGGCAGGCGCTGTATCGATCAGAGCAGAGAAATCATCATTATAAAAATGCTCGGTTAGTGTTCCTGAAATGGAGGCGGTGCCCCCCTCTCCTTCACTGTTCTCACAGGATATGAATGTAATACCCGTAATGATTACGAATACTAAAAAAAACAGGCTGATCCTTCGATCTTTTATTGTTCTTATGATAAACATGTATAGTGGTTTAAATCTGCGCTCCAAAAGTAGCAAAAATCGTGAGCCAAACGAATGACCTGTAACAATTGTTACCGTTTTTATTTAGCAGATAGTGCAACATTTGTACCATAAACAGACAAACACGGGACATCATGATAAGAGAGATGGTTAAAATAGACGAGGAGCTTTGTGACGGTTGCGCACAATGTATCCCCAACTGCCATGAAGGTGCATTGCAGATGATCGATGGGAAGGCAAGGCTGGTCAGTGACCTGATGTGTGACGGACTGGGAGCCTGCCTTGGACACTGCCCCCAGGGGGCCATTACCATCGAGAAGAGGGAAGCCGAACCCTACAACGAGACCAAGGTGATGGAGATCATGGTGACAAAAGGAGAGAATACAGTGGTGGCCCACCTCTCACACCTGAAGGAGCACAACGAGATGGAGTTTCTTTCAGAAGGTGTTCAATATTTAAAAGATCATGAAGATGAACTGGATTTTAATATCAGAGAAGTTATGAGCAGAGTACACAATTCACATGTTGAGCAGGAGCAGCTTGCCTGCGGTTGTGCCGGATCAGAGGCCAGAAGTTTTACCCCGCAGTCTTCCGCAGGTCAGCCATCAGCAGTGGCTGCCGGATCACTCACCCTTGGACACGCAGGGGGTGCTGAACAGCCCTCCGAACTGAGACAGTGGCCTGTGCAGATGCACCTGATCAATCCCGTGGCCTCTTACTTCCAGCAGACCGATGTGGTTTTGGCGGCCGATTGTGTGGCCTTCTCCCTGGGAAACTTCCACTCAAAATGGCTGAAGGGGAAGAGCCTGGCCATTGCTTGCCCCAAGCTGGACGACGGACATGAATCTTATATTTCGAAGATCAAATCATTGATCGATGATGCAAAAATCAATACCTTAACGGTGATGATGATGCAGGTTCCCTGCTGCGGCGGATTGATACAGATGGCGCAAATGGCTGCGAATCAGGCTGAAAGGAAGATTCCGATCAAAGCTGTTATCGTTGGGGTGGAGGGGGAGATCCTGAGCGAAGATTGGGTTTAACACCAAAACTTTAGTGACAATGTATCAGAACCCCACCGACACCGGCAATGCCATGAAGCTTCCGATTGCCCAGGATGCATGGATGCTGTACAGGTTTGACAACCACGAAGTGATCCGCCTGCACCTGGATCCGGGCAGGTCCATTGACAACCACATCAATGACTGGAGGATCGTCTTCTATCTGCTCGGGGGAGAAGGGACCCTCGACATAGAGGGAAAAAAGCACACCCTTTCAGCCGGTCAGTCCATCGCCGTACAGGCGGGACTAAACCGGTTCTGGCACAATACCGGAGAACAAAAACTGGAGTTGCTGGTTATAAAAACTCTTGCTGAATAGAGTTTTTATATGAAAAATTTTAAAAGTTTCAGACTCCCGGTACAGGTTTTTCTCCTCACTGTGGTCCTGCTCTCCTTTGTGCAGTGGAAGGTGGAAAATCCCCTGCTGCTTCTGGAGCGGTTTGTGAAAGGCGGGGGGTGGTTCGAGATTGTTTTGATCGGTTCCTACGGGGCCCTGGTTGCCTTCAA
>JBDLIQ010000070.1:0-21861 GCA_039714775.1 Bacteroidota bacterium | reverse complement strand
TTCATTTTGGATATTATCCAGGTTGTGGCTGTTTTGTGTTTAACTTAAATTGTTTCAGATTGAGGTTCCTATTTCACTGCTGCAGAGAGCGCCTCTCTGGGGGGCAGTGTCTGATCGATCTCCGGCTGGTCAGGGTAGGAGATAACATGGTCCAGGTGGGAGTTCAGAACCGGAAAAACACCTTTGAGCACATTGTCCGGCGCATCTCCTTCAAAACCAAGGTAACCGTATCCTCCATAGTGGAAAAGCTTCCTTGAAAGGCCTTGCAGTGCAACGGGGTTATGTGTTCCGATAAATCCAACGGACTGTTCCGGATTGTTGAGGTTGGGCAGGGCGTAAACCAGGGTATTCTCTTCTGTCAGTGCGGCGATCTGCTCCCTCTCCTCAACGGTCAGGAAGTGGCTGTACTGCTCACTGATCTTCACCTGGTCGAAAAAGCTGTTCTCAAATCCCATCACCCAGACAGCCCTGTCGGCCGGAATCTCTTCAATTTCCGAATCGCGCCTGATCTCCATCTCTTTGCCCTGAGCAGCCTGTGTTTTTGACCACATTTCGGCCAGGGCAAGGTAACCGGCAGAGAGGGCACTCTCCCCGGGTATGATTACCAGCGATTTTTTGTCTCCGAAAAGTTGCGAGAGGGTGGAGGGCACCTCACTGTGGTGGAGTGTTCGCATCATGTTGAATTGGGGGTCGATGCTGATTTTCAGAGGCCTGCTGCTGAACTTGTATGCGCAGGTGATTTTCTGCTTGTCAAGTCTCTTTTTGGTTATAAACACCTCCTCTTCGTTTTCAAGATAGATGACAACGGGTACATTTAACTTGAAGAGGTCACCCTTCTGAACCTGTGCCAGGCTAAAGGAGAGTTCATACTGATCATCAGCTTCTGTAATATTGACATCTGAAATTTCCAGTGAAGGTGCCCCGGTCCGGTTGATCCACTGGTCAAACACAGGCTCCAGCTCTTTTCCGGTGACCTTCTCGAAGGAGGCCCTGATGTCGCTGAATGAGGCTTTGCGGAACTTGTTGCTCTCATAGAAATCGGACCAGGCCTTCAGAAAGAGATCGTCTCCAAACTCATCTCTGAGCATGTTGTTGAACATTAGCACTTTACCATATCCAACTGCCTCCTCGGCCGGATTGTTCCTGGAGAGGAACTCAGATGGTGGAAAATCGTTCTCCTCATTCACATAATCGGTGAATTTTTGCAGCGTGCCCCTTCTGTAGTCACTGCCCAGTCCCCGCTGCTCTTTGATCAGGTGATCGGCCATATAGGCGGTGATGCCTTCGCACCAGTTCCCCTGGTCATAATCGACAAAAACACTGTTTCCCCAGTAGTTGTGAAGTAGTTCATGGGGGTAGGAGGAGTGCAGGATCCACGGGAAGCGGATCACCTTCTCACCCAGCAGGGTGAAGGAGGGCATCCCGTACCCGGTCTCCCAGAAATTCTCTACCAGTGCAAATTTTGTAAAGGGGTAGTCTCCGATCAGACCGGCATAGAGTTCAAGATAGTGCTGTGTTACGCCCAGGTATCTGTTAGCCAGTGATTCATCGGCTGTTCTCAGGAAGGCCTGAACCAGTACCTTCCCTGCCTGGACGGAATATTCTGTCCACTCTCCACCGATCAGGTAGATCTCGTCCATGGGATCAGGGGATTCATAGGTAACGGTGCGCCTGCCGTTTTCAACACTGTTTACTGTCCGTGTTCCCTGGGTAACCAGGTTCCATGGTTCATCAAGCTCCACAGTGAGTGTGAAGGTGAACAGCGTGGCATTTTCGAAGTAGGGCACCCAATGTGTTGAACCGGCCATGTAGATCCCGTCAGGACCAATGATGCCGTCTGTCTGGCTGAATCCGCGCGCATATTCAGCTGCCCCGGATGTGATCTCCTCCTCGATCTTTCCCTTGTAGATCAGGGTGATACCCTTTGCAGCCTTTTTTACCGATTTGATGGTGATGCGGTAGGCGGTTGAGTCGGCACCTTCGGGTCCGGCCAGTTTCTCAATACCATATCCTTTTCCTGAAAGGTTAAGGGAGAGTTTGCTATTGAGGGTGAATTCCAGTGTCCTGTGCTCCTTCAGGAACTTCGGGGGAAAAAGAAGCAGATCGGTGACGGAGATCTCATTGTCAGTATGATTGATGCTTGCATCGATGCTGTGATGCAGGTACTGGGCGTTCATTCCTGTGAAAAGCAGAAGGAACGAGAGAAGCAGAAGCGTATTTTTCATAAGTGATTATTTTATTTATTTGGTCTTATGGAACTTACCACAATAATATTTTACTACGTGAGCTCGCAAGCTCGGTTCATATCCTTTTTTGACATTAATGAAAATATTATAATGGACGGTTCATGAATGGTATTTTTAAATCGTTTTTCGGCACCTGGATTGTGGCCTTATTAATTGCGGTAAATATATATATAATATGATGAGAAACAATAAAATATTATCGATAAACAATAAGAGTTCGAATCGTAGTACAAATATAAACTGAAATGTTGGGGTGTACGGGTGTTATATCATATAACACTAATCTGCGTTGGGAAGATTATTTGCCGGATCAACTGCCGGTTCACCCGCTTCATATGCCAGCAGATCACCCGGCTGACAATCCAGCTCGCGGCAGATGGCCTCCAGTGTGCTAAAGCGGATGGCGCGGGCTTTTCCTTTCTTAAGAATGGAGAGATTGGCCATGGTTATATTGATACGTTCAGAGAGCTCTGTTAGCGTCATTTTCCGCTTGGCAAGCATTACATCCAGGTTAGTAATCATAGGCATAGCTGGGGCGGTTAAATGGTCAGATCCTGCTCTTCTTTTATCTCGGCTCCTTTGATAAAGATCATTGCTACAACAAAGATCATGATGCCAAACAGGAGGGTTTTTGTATCAATTTCAGCAGCACGTTTCAGAACAATACCTTCAATGGAGAAATGGTTGTAGATATAGGAGCTGATCACATATTGATATCCGCTTATAAAGAGGCTGATACCGACAATTGATATGGCAATTTTTCTCAAACACTGCCCGTTGGCATTCACAAAGAATTCGCCCACCTTCAGGTTTGCAAATATCCTCCTCAGCAGGTAGATGATGTACATACCCACCAGCAACTCCAGAAATGCGCCGATTATTTTGAAGAGGGTGATCTTATGGTCCAGATCACTGATATGGAGCCGCCCCTCACCATTGGTCAGCTTCGCCAGGTGTTCCTGGTTGTCATGCATCTGTATGCTCCCCAGGTCGATCTCTGAATAGGTGATGTGAAATCCCTTGATCTTCTCCACATTAAACCAGGATACATCTGCAATGATCGATATAGCACTGATGAACAGTGCCACTCCGAAGAGCCACTGAAGGTACCAGATCACCCTTAAAAGGAGATCCACAATGCGTATGAATGGGTATTTCTTTTTCATGGGTCGCATGATTGTTGATTCAAAGAAAACCAAATATACTCCTTAGACCATATTTATTATCAATAATCGATAAAAAAATATTGATTATTGGAAATATGCTGCAGTCAACAGAAGCTTCTGATTTTTACATCCTGATCATTGGGAGAACGCAAAGCTTTCCCTGGTATTCATATTTTTTTTGATTATTGTTTTATTGCGTCGTATCTTATTGAGGTTTATTTTCATAACCCTATTAGATATGAAACAGGTAAGCGTTGTGGTTTTGCTCTTAGCAGCACTGATGGTAACAAAGGAGTCAAGCGCCCAGGTGAGCCGCTTTATGTTTTGGCCGGTGGAGTTCACTGAGTCCACACCGGGAACCCTTCCGGGAGTGCCTGAACAATTAATCGGCGGAAGCATAGCCTATTACGGACACCTGAGTTTCGACAAAAAGACAGGGTGGTTGCAAAACATACATTTTCAAACAAAAGGAGGAGCACTGACTGGCCGGTCGGGTACCCGGTATAAGTACCGCGACAACCTGGCCCAGGGCAATGGGATCAATGTTCCTCCACCGCTGGAAGGAGGGGAGGTCCATTATGTGGCACATGCCAAGGTGATCGCATTGGGTAAGGGAAAAGTCTATTCGACACGTGTTCATTGTATCATTGCGCTGGATGTAAATGGTGATCCCTATTTCAAGAAATTGGTATTGGAATAACTGGCTGTGAGTGATATAGCAATCATAGCAATGAGCTGCCGTTTTCCTGATTCCGGCAATCCATTGGAATTTTGGAAGAACCTGGAGAGGGGAAAAGTTCATTTCAGGTCCATTCCACCTGAGAGGAGAGAGCAATCTGATTTTTCAAACATCACTGTAGACAAGGGTTCATTTATTAGAGATCCGTATCTATTTGATAACCAGTACTTCAATATCTCTGAGGAGGAGGCCATGGCCATGGATCCTCAGCAACGCATCATCCTCGAATTGGCGGTGGAGGCCAGAGATTCTGCAGGTCTGGAAAATTTTCCGAATAACAATATCGGTGTATATATCGGAGCAAATCACAGGGCGTATGGTGATGGAATTAATGCAGGATTTTATCGAAGAAGAATTCTTGATCTGGTCAGAGAAACCCCTTCATTTCAAAAAATTGATCAAAATATTCAATCAGATATAATCAGGGAGTTAGCGGCTATAGAGGCCCTGCCTGATTTTCACAGCTCCTTAATAACAGGGAACCTTATCAACATGATAGCAGGTAGATTATCCCATGAGTTTAATCTTAACGGACCATCATTGACGATGGATACTGCATGTTCTTCCTCCCTGGTTGCGGTGCATATGGCCTGTGAAGCGATAAAAAAAGGTGAATGTGACCTGGCATTTGCAGGGGGAACTAATCTAAACCTCTCGCCAGCAATATTCAGGGAGATGGAACATGCAATGGTTATCTCCAGGTTGGGAACCTCTATACCTTTTTCCGAATATTCAGATGGTATCTTACTTGGTGAGGGTGCCGGACTGATCCTTTTGAAACGGCTTGATGAAGCGATCTGCGACGGGGACAGGGTACTGGCAGTTATTAAAGGTTCAGGAGTGAATAACGATGGCAAAACAATTAGCATTATGGCACCAAGCTGGAGAGGCCAGCTTAGCCTGTTAGAAACAGTCTATAAGAATTCAAACTATGACAGATCCAAAATCAGTTACATAGAAGCGCATGGCACCTCTACCCGTCTGGGAGACTCTGTTGAGATTACAGTTTTAAAACAATTTTTTAATCATTCCAGCCATTCCGTCTCCATAGGCTCTGTCAAATCAAATATTGGACATCTGCTCGGTAGCTCAGGAATTGCCGGGCTCATTAAAGCGATACTTAGTATTCAGAACAGGAAATTGGTACCCTCTCCTCATGATCAGAAGGTAAATCCTAAATGGAAGCTGGATGAAACCGGATTGGCTGTGCAAAACAGGCTTGAAGAGTGGTCGCCAGATGGTGTCAGGGCGGTGGGCATTAATTCATTTGGCTTTGGTGGTACCAATGCCCATATCATTTTAGAGGAATTTGATCAAGATAGCACTGTTTCTTACAGAGAGCCGATCCGTACAAGCTTCTCCCGCAAAAGCTTTAATTATGATCTGTTTCCGGGTTGTAATGCCCATTCACGTCCGGCATCCGGGCACCCACCTTTTCATAACACGTAAAAAGCATCATTTGCAGATCATCAGCGAGTCATCCGGTGAGGTAGTGATCACCCGATTTATTGAGATAGCCTGTCTCAAAGCAGTGCCCGGAAAGAGAGGCTGGTGAAACGTTTCAACATGACATGTGAATTTGGAAAAACATAGCCAGGGCTATATAATGGATGGGCAGGTTAGAAATGAAATACCTCCGATTCGGTCCGGGCCGACATCAGGATCTCGGTGAGCTCTGTAGCAATGTCCGGATGTTCACCGGCCAGGTTAGCCTGCTCCTTTGGATCGGTCTCTAAATTGTAGAGCTCAACGGGTCCGTCGGGATGCTTCTTTACATTGTACCTGACCCCTTTCCACTTTCCCATTCTGACTGCCTGTCTGCCGCCCCGTTCATGAAACTCCCAGTACATGTAGCGGTGTTGCTCCTGCACTCCCTCTCCCGTCATGGCAGGCAGCATTGAGATTCCATCTGTCTCTCCGGGAACCGGCTGAGCAACGATCTCAGCAAATGTGGGCAGCATGTCCCAGAAAGCCGATATATGATCCGATACTGTTCCGGCCTCAATTTTACCCGGCCACCTGGCCACCATGGGAACCCTGATGCCGCCCTCGTACAGGTCACGTTTGATGCCACGCAGACCTCCATTGCTGTTGAAATATTTCGGATCGGCACCTGCAGCAGGATGGGGGCCGTTGTCTGAAGTAAAGATAACCAGTGTATTGTCCGCTATACCCAACGCTTCGAGCTTATCAAGGATCTCTCCCACCTGGTCGTCCAGCAGGTTGATCATGGCTGCAAAAGCAGCATGTCCCTCCGGTTGGGGCCCGTACCCCCCGCCGATATATCTTGGATGGTTAAAGCCAATTCCTTTGTATGATTTTTCCGGCAGAAATTTCCCGCGGTATTTTTCCATATACTCCTCCGGTGCCACCAGTTCGGCGTGGGGGATCACATTGGGATAGTAAAGAAAGAAGGGTTGATCACGGTGATCTTCAATGAACTTCAAAGCCTGCCTGTGGATCAGGTGGGGTGCATAGAGGCCCCTCTCTCCCCCTGCATTCTCCTCCAGAATGACCTTGTCATTGTTGTGATAGAGGTATTGAGGGTAGTAGTGGTGGGCGTTGCGCTGACAGTTGTATCCGTAGAAGATGTCGAAACCCCGGGCGATGGGATCTCCTTCGGAGTTTGGATAGCCCAGGCCCCACTTCCCGAATGCCCCGGTGGCATACCCTGCTGTGTTGAACATCTTTGCCATGGAGGGGGAGGAGGCGGGCAGGGGCCATTGTCCCTCCGGCTTATGCTCCCGGTTTCCCCTGACAGGGGTGTGGCCGGTGTGCTGCCCTGTGATCAGCGTCGATCTTGAAGGGGCACAGACGGTCGATCCTGAGTAGTGTTGGGTGAGTTTAATTCCCTCCTTTGCGAGGCGGTCGATGTTGGGGGTATCAAACTTTTCCTGACCGTAGCAGCTCAAATCACCATATCCCAGGTCATCGGCCAGGATATAGATAATGTTGGGTTTTTCTGCCTCTCCGGATGGGGAACATCCGTCGAGGGCGAACAGAGACAGGATGATTACAATAGGGTAGATTCTCATCTGATTCATTGGGTTTTTAATTGATGCGTTTTCTGTTTTGTTAATGGCCTATCTTATTTCGATGGCTCCCATATCGGGCGCGTCTTTGATCTCATTGCCAAGGATATCATGGGTAACAGCAAGTCCGATGGTGAGCCCGATGGTGTCGCCGGGAATGCTTCTGATCACCACCCCCCGGTCTTTGACAGCCTCACTGTTTGCCGGGATATAATCCTCGACGGATGGTCCACCTGGCTTCATAAAACCCGGATCACCAACCATGGAGCTGATATCCTGGATAAGCACCTCCTCCGGCCAGCTATACCGTTCGAAGTAGAGGTTGTTCTCAAAGATTACATGAGGGATCCCTGTACTGCCAGCCCTGTCCGGTTGGTACTGGTCACCCAGCACTCCTTTGCTGGCACCCTCAATATGGAAGATGTTGTTTGCGATCAGGACGCCCGATGCAGAATGGGAAACTGCAAACTTTGAAACCATCTCGCTGCCTGTAAAAATGGTGTTGTTATAGAAATAGCTGTTAAAGGGTCCCGATCTTTTGCGCCCCCTTCCCTGGTATCCGCTTAACCAGAATGTTTTCCCCTCCTGGAAGGCCCCGTCCTGACCCTTGATCCTGTGACCGTCATTTACACTCACATTGTAGCGGTAGGCACAGTTGTGGTTGTTTCCCAGGATCTCGCAAAATCCTCCTGCATTGTTGGCACTGAAATTATACTGCAACACCACATTGCTGCAGTTGAAATCGATATGGGCCCCTGCCGAGTCGCCCGGTCCGCGTGCATTCAGGAAGCGGTTCTTTTCAATCACAATATCCCGGGAACCCCAGGTCCATAAGCCCGATCCGCGGCCCCATTTTCTTGAGTCATCATGGTTGCCCGAACCATCCACAAGGTTTTCTGAAATGTACCCGTTCGATACACCCGACATCTGTATTCCGGGTCCGCCGACAGAAAGCACCCTGTTCCCGGAGATGGTGAAATCCTGTATGCCATAACCGTTCTCGCCGCCGGTCCGGGAGGTGAGTTTGATACCGGTATGGCTGACATTTTCAATGGTGCAGGAGCGAATCTCCACTTTGGTGAGACATGCATTTTTTACCTTATTGATGAGCCTGATCCCCCAGCCGTATCGCTGGGTTCCGTTGGCTGTCCTTACCTCTCCCTCCGGCCTTTCGAATCCACGGTTCTCATGGAAAATATCTTTTATGGCAAGGTTCTCCAGGCGGATACCGGTAAAACTTCCCTCTCTGGTGATCTTCACCAGCACGCCGCAGCGCATATCGGATTCCGTACTATTTGTTGCTGCAGTATCCCCTGTTTCGCCACCTCCGTCAGCTGTAAGTGCCAGGTTTTTTACCTCCACGTGACTGCAATTTTCCAGTACCACCGCATTGGCATATCCGGTTGCATTGATCAGGGGCATAGCTGTCGATACCTCTTCGGTGTAGGACGAAACTATCACAGGATGCTGCACAGTCCCTGAAACATCTTTAAGTACCAGTGAACCCCTGAACCGCTGTCCCGAGGCCAGCAAGATCCTGTCACCAGGTCCCAGCTCAGCTGACTGTATCCTTTCCAGGGTTTTTAGCGGATGGCTTGGGGAGAGCCCCTTATTTGCATCATCGCCCGAATTGGAATTTATGTAATAGTCAACACCTTCTCTATTTTCTTTCTGCTTATCGGTACGGCAGGCACCCATTGCTATGAGAAACGATGCTGTTAACAGTATGCTGCTGCTCAGGCTAATTTTCAATAGCATGATAAGACTATATTAAAACTTATTTAGTCAGCTTTATCGGAGTTATCCGGTATCTGAATGTATATCCCTGGTTATAAATGAGGTATTCTTTAAGTGGAATGAACTTGCTGAGATGGTTGGTATTCACGGGTATTTAGTATTGTTTGGTTGTTGTAAAATGGTTGCGCCAAATCTATGATTATTCTATCTTATAACAGGGTCAGAAGTTTTCATTTATAGGTTGTTATTCTTTCAAAATGCCTTAACACCGGGAGCAGGCTCATAGGTAAAGACCTTATTTTTTTCAATTACCACCGGTATAACGCTCTCCCCGTAGCGTAGATCGAATTCATGATCAGCCCCTGATCTGATGACCACCCTGTCGAGCTGGTTTTTGCTCCAGTGGATATCTACTGTAAGTCCACCCCTGGCTCTTAATCCCTCAATATATCCGCTCTCCCAGTGCGGGGGCAGGGCCGGCAGAATCCTGACGGTGTTCGCTTCATGCGATTGCAGTAGCATCTCGGCAACACCTGCAGTAAAACCAAAGTTTCCATCGATTTGAAACGGCGGATGCAGATCAAATAGGTTCTTGCCGATCGATTTTTTTAGCAGAAGCTGAACATGCTCTCCGGCCATGGCGCCATCAAGCAACCTGGCGCTGCAGTTGATCAGCCATGCCCTGCTCCATCCGGTACCTGCACCGCCGTGATCGAGCCTGTAGTCGAGGGTTCTCCGGACTGCCTCAAATGTTTCAGGTGTCTTATCTTTTGATACACTGCTTCCCGGATGAAATCCATAGAGATGAGACATGTGCCTGTGGCCCGGCTCATGCTCCCTGTATTCCCTGTCCCACTCCAGGATCCTGCCATCTGTCCCCAGTACAAAACCGGGTCGCAAAAGCGCTCTCTGTTGTCTTATTGTATCCAGGAAGCCGCTGCTTTTTTGAAGAGCCTCAGATGCTTTAATATAGTGGTCAAATACCTCGGCTATGATCTGCTGGTCCATGGCACTCCCAAGACAGCTGGCAACAGCCTCTCCACCGGCATTGATAAAACGGTTTTCGGGCGATGTGGAGGGAGCCGAGACCAGTGTTCCGTCGCGTGGGTCTTCAATGAGCCAGTCGCTGTAGAATCTGGCAACCTCCCGGATGGCAGGAAAGGCACGGTGCTCCAGGAAAGTTGTATCGGCTGTAAATTCAAAATGGCGCCAGTAGTGCTGGATGATCCACCCACCGCCTCCCATGGAGCAACCCCAGAATGCAGTGGGGGCCCTCATCCATGTGGGTGCCAGCAGATCAGTGGCATGGGGAATGAAGGTGCCCCGGCAACCAAAGTTTTTCCTGGCTGTGATCTTGCCGTTCTCAACCAGCCGGTCCACATAATCGAACAGGGGCATATTCAGTTCATCCAGGTTGGTAAGGTTTGCCGGCCAGTAGTTCATCTGCAGGTTGATGTTCAGGTGGTAGTCGCCATTCCAGGGAGCCTTGATGCGCTGGTTCCATAATCCCTGCAGGTTGGCCGGGTTTGTCCCCTGGCGTGATGAACCGATCAGCAGGTAGCGCCCATATTGAAACAGCAGTGCCTCCAGCCCGGGATCTGTTGACCCCTGCTTCACCCTTTGAAGCCTTTCATCGGTGGGAATGGTGTCCATCTCTGTGTCACCGAGTTTGATATTTACCCTTGAATAGAGCTTCTGGTGGTCCCGGATGTGCTCCTCTTTCAGCTTCTCTACATCCATATCAGCTAAGGAGGCCAGCACTTTCAGGTTCTCTTCTCTGAACTCTTCATGATAGAATGAGGTGTTGGAGACCAGGTAGAAGAGGGCCCTCTTTACATTGACCAGCTCCAGGTAATCCTCCCCCCGGGAAACTGTTCCCCCTGTATGGTCAATCTTCAGACAGGTTTCAAATTCAGTGCCAGTAAGGATTGGAGACGGTTTGGAGTCGAACACGCCGTTTCGCTGTGTTACGGTTCCCTGCATGATCAGGAGGTTCTGATCATCTGTTTTGACATGCACTGTGGGATGGCCCTTATCTGAAGGCCTGCTTAGGCGCACTTTCCCATTGAGCCCCTCCTGGGCCTCTGTCTCGATTTCGATCACAATCGCCCGGTGAGGGTTTGATACAAAAACTGTCTCTTTTACCAGGTCTCCACCGCTCCTGTAAGATACAGAGGCAACCGCCCGGCCCATATCCAGCTCCCTCCTGTAGTCTGAAATCGAGTCGTGGTTAAAGCCTATCAAGAGGTCCCCCAGGGTTTGATGTGAACGAACCACCTTTTTTCGTGAGAACTTCTCAACGAAAAGCCGGTCAGCAGCTGCGTTCTCTCCCCTGAAGAGAAGCTCCCTGATGCGCTCTACATCCTCAGCATTACCATCGGGATTATCCCAGCCATTTTCGCCCGGCCACATTGAATCATCATTTAGCTGGATGCGTTCATCGGAGGTTCTGCCGAATACCATCACCCCCAGCGATCCGTTACCCAGGGGCAGCGCTTCATTCCAGTTTTGAGCCGGCTGGCTGTACCAGAGGATGTTTTCCGGGTTTTTCTCAGTTGGCGTCGTTGTGCATGCGCCACATAACAATGTGGTTATCAGGGAGCCCAGGAAAAGAAGGCGCCGAATGGAGCCACGCTGTCCCGGTGCGGTTTTGAAAAAGCAGTATTGTCTGTTCATTGCGGTTTTTATTGAGATGATAATAATACAAATATTTTTCCGGTTCAGGCTGAGGATTTGATGAAGCAATCAGCGAGTGGAGTCACCTCCAGTAACTGGTTAGATATCCTGATGAAAGCAAGTTTGAGGCCTTTCATGAAAAAAGCCCTCCTGATTTCATCAGAAAGGCTTATCTTTTGTAGCGAGAGGGAGACTTGAACTCCCGACCTCATGATTATGAATCATAAACATCAAACTGTCAATCTGCCTGTTAATAAATAGGGGGAGGGATGAAAAATATGGCTTTTGGAAAAAACTGAATTATATTTACGTCAAACAATGGCACCAGAAAGATAGGTTTTTAGAGGTGCTCTAAAGCAAAATTCGTTCTGATTATCAACCAATACAATTTAACATCATGAAAGATAACAGAAGAACATTCCTGAGAAAAGCTGCACTGGCTTCCGCCGGAATTTCAGGACTCTCATTAAGCCAGTCCTGCACTGGCACAACCGGGGAAGCATCCGGAAGCCCGGAAGGTACCCGGCGGAAAAACAGGATCGGTGTATCAACCTACTCATTCTGGCAATTTAACGGTCCAAAAGAGGATGTTCCCATTGAAAAATGCATAGATGATGCTGCAAGAATCGGATTCGACGGCATTGAATTATTGCTGGTCCAGATGACATCTGAAGAGAATGCTTATCTGCAGAACCTGAAACGGAGGGCGTTTCACGCCGGACTCGACCTGATGGGATTCTCCACCCACCAGGGATTCGTCTCCCCCGAAGAGGGATACAGGAAAGAAAATGTGGAAAAGACCATTCACCAGATCGAACTCGCGTATGAACTTGGTATTCCGACCATGAGGTTGAATACAGGCAGATGGGGTACCACTGAATCCTTCGACGAATTGATGGCAAATCAGGGGATTGAGCCTGTACTGGAAGGTTATACTGAAGAAGAAGGATATAAATGGGTGATCGATTCCATCGGGAAATGCCTTCCGAAAGCCGAAGAATGCGGGGTTGTGCTTGGACTTGAGAATCACTGGGGACTGGGACGGACGGCTGAAGGTGTCCTGCGCATTGTGAACGAGATCAACTCCCCCTGGCTGCAGGTTACGGCAGATACAGGCAATTTCCTGGAAGATCAGTACCGGCAGCTGGAAATGCTGGCGCCAAAGGCCTTCCTGGTCCAGGCCAAAACCTATTTCGGCGGCGGGAAATGGTATACACTGGATATTGATTATGAGAAGGTTGCTGAGATCTTCAGGAAGGTGGATTACCGGGGATACATCTCCCTGGAATTCGAGGGTAATGAAGATCCCCAAACAGCGGTGCCAAAGAGCCTTGAAGTATTAAGAAGTGCTTTCTCGTAATTTGATAGCAAGCTTTCAACGTCCAAAACGAAAGAAGCCCCTCTGATTTCATCAGAAAGGCTTTTCTTTTGTAGCGAGAGGGAGACTTGAACTCCCGACCTCATGATTATGAATCATGCGCTCTAACCACCTGAGCTACCTCGCCATCATCTTCTCAGAACCTGAAAGTGCCGGAGCGCTTTCGGGCTGCAAATATAGTACTTTTTTTGGTGTTGCAGATGCAGGTTCTGGTTATGGCTCGATGTTTTTTTATATATTTCAGAAAGTCATTTTTTGAATTGAGATATGGTAACAGGTTCAAATGAGATGCATGCCCTGGTTGAAATACTCATCTTTCTTGGGGCTTTTGGCATTGTTGCTGTAGCAGCGGGACAATTGTCGGGTGCATTTCAGAAGCTGAGACTTCCTTTGATCACGGGCTTCCTGGTGATTGGACTGCTCTCGGGACCGGAGATTCTCGGGCTGATCGAAACCGACATGCTCGAAAGGCTCGGGTTTTTGAATGATGTGGCACTTGCTTTTATCGCTTTTGCTGTGGGGTCGGAGCTCTATCTCAAGGAGTTGAAAAGCAGGATGAAGAGCATCATCTCCATGACCATCACCCAGTTGGTGGTTACCTTTCTCCTGGTGAGCATGACCATGTACCTTCTCTCGGGCCTGATCCCTTTTCTCAGCCAGATGAAGCTGGCGGCCAGGATATCAATTTCAATGCTGGCAGGAACCATCGCCATTGCCAGATCCCCTGCATCGGCCATCGCCATTATCAATGAACTGCGGGCCAGGGGACCATTTACCCAAACCGCCATTGGAGTGACTGTGGTCAAGGATTTTGCGGTGATCATCATTTTCGCCGTCATCTTCACCCTTTCCAAATCTTTGATCCAGGAGGCCGACTTCAGGACGATCTATATTGTGCAGGTGCTGGTTGAGCTGTTATTGGCTATGGGACTAGGATTTGTGGTGGGGTTTCTGTTGAAATTTATTATGGCCGTCAAGGGGGCCATGATTCTGAAGAAATCCCTGGTGTTACTGACGGGATTCTCCATCTACATTTTTACAAATGTTGTAAGAGAATACTCCGGAACCCACCTGACCATGGATCTGCATATCGAGCCTCTGCTGATCAGCATCATCGGCAGTTTTCTCGTAACCAATTTTTCAATTTACCGGAACGATTTTACAAAGATCGTTAAGGAGCTTGGCCCCTTTGTCTACATTGTCTTTTTTACCCTCACCGGGGCAATGATCTCTCTCAAGGTGATGGCCTCTCTCTGGTTTGTGACCCTGATCCTTTTTGGGGCAAGGATTGTCTCGCTGATGCTGGCTGGCTACCTGGGCAGCAGAGTGGCAGGTGATTCTCCCCTGTTTCGCCGGATATCCTGGATGCCCTATGTGACCCAGGCCGGGGTGGGTGTGGGGCTGGCCACCATCATTGCCACCGAATACACGGAGTGGGGGGGAGCCTTTGCAACGGTGATGATTGCGGTGATTGTTCTGAACCAATTTGTGGGCCCCCCGCTGTTCAAATGGGCATTGCACATGGCTGGAGAGGTTCATGTGAAATCTGATGGTACCTTTGATATGGAGCGGAAGGTGATGATCTTTGGCTGGGAGAACCAGTCCCTGGCACTGGCCCATCAGTTGCAGAGCCAGACCTGTAAAGTGGAGTTTGTGGTGATCAACCCCTCCATTGAGGTTCTTCGCACCTGTGTTTTTCCTATACATGCGCTTTCGGGTACTGACCACCGCGCCCTCAGGAAATTCGGGGCAGAGACTGCAGATACATTTGTATGCCTGCTCTCTGACCAGGAGAATTACGATATTTGTGAAACGGCCTATGAGCATTTTGGAACCAGGAATCTGATTGTCAGATTGACTGACAGGGAGTACTTCAGAAAATTTCAAAAAATCGAAGTGATGGTGATGGATCCCAATACGGCCATGGTCTCCCTGCTGGAACACCTGGTGCGGGCTCCGGTTGCCACTTCGCTGCTGCTGGGCATGGATGAGGGCCAGGACTCCATCGATATCGAACTGCGCAATTCGGACTACCACGGACTTACCCTTCGCGATCTGCGTATGCCAACCGATGTGATTATCCTTTCGGTAACCCGGGGTGACCACCCCATCATCTCCCATGGCTATACCCGGCTCCGGTTGGGTGATATTGTGAGTCTGGTGGGATCCAACGAGAGCCTCGACAAGGTGCGGTTAAATCTACAGGGATATTAGGCTGTTAAACAGGAGAAGAAATTCCCCTGGACATGCTCAAACCCAGTCTGCAACTCAGAGAATCTCAGGCGAATTTTCGGGCTATGTCAAATACGGATTCCCGGGTTGTTTAAACCAATCGTGTCGATTACTTTTACAGGATTAATCCAAAGGGCCGAATTATCATGGGAAGTGTAATAGAGAAGATCAGAGAGAAAAAGGTGCTTGTATCAGATGGAGCATGGGGAACATTCCTGTTTCAGAAGGGGCTAAAGGTGCAGGAGTGCCCCGAATCGTGGAACCTGACCAGGCCCGATGATGTATATGACATTGCATTGAGTTATGTAGAGGCGGGGGCAGATACCATCCTTACCAACAGTTTTGGGGGCAGTCCCTATAAACTGGAGCCATATGGACTGAAAGAGCAGCTCTATGAAATAAACAGGGCAGCCGGTGAGATATCGCGGCGGGCGGCTGGTGATAAGGTATTGGTGCTGGGTTCCATTGGGCCAACGGGCAAGATGGTTTTTATGGGTGAAGTGCCGGAGGATGAAATCTTAGCCGGATTTGAAGAGCAGGCCAGGGGACTGTCCGATGGTGGGGTGGATGCCCTGCTGGTGGAGACCATGTCGGATATCCAGGAGGCTGCAACAGCGGTCCGGGCGGCAAAACGCATCTCTGGTAAAGAGGTGATCAGTACATTTACATTTGAGAAGACACAACAGGGCGATTACCGGACCATGATGGGAACCTCCGTTCCTGAGGCTGTTGCATCTGCACTGGAAGCGGGAGCTGATGTGATCGGTGCCAACTGTGGGAACGGTACTGCAGGGATGGTGGAGATTGTAAAGGAGATCAGGGAGATGAATAAAACCGTACCGGTGCTGGTCCATGCCAACGCCGGACTGCCGGTCTATAAAGATGGAGAAACCGTTTTCCCGGAGACCCCGGAGGAGATGGCTGGCCAGGTCAGGGAGCTGGTGGATGCAGGAGCCAATATTATTGGTGGTTGCTGTGGTACCACACCCGAGCACATCCGGCAGATGGCACAAATAGTGCGTTCGATTGTGAAATAGTCCGATCAGATATGGATCGGTTTAACCCGGACTTCGATGATCAATGCTCCAGTGCTAAACTATAATAGACCTATCTTATGAACAGAATACGTCTCTTTTTCCTCCCCCTGCTTGCTCTTCTCTTTTGCTCATGCCATCCGGGTTCCCGGTACATCTACGATGAACCGATTTCTCAATACATAAACGATGAATCGGTCCTGAAGTGGGAAGATGATATCCGGGTTTTCGATTCACTCAATGTCGTTGAACCCTCCGGGCGGGAGACCATCCTGGTAACGGGAAGCTCCAGTGTGAGGCTCTGGGATAGTATCCAATCAGACCTGGCACCCTACCAGGTGATGCAGCGTGGTTACGGAGGTGCCACCATGTCAGATTTCAATTACTATGCAGAGCGGATCATCAAACCGCATGATTTCAAGGCCATCCTGGTGTTTGTTGCAAATGATATTACAGGTGGAGAGTACGACCGGACCCCTGTTGAGCTCTTCCTGTTGTACAAAACACTTGTAAAGAAGACCCGGAAAAGAAATCCGGATACCCCCCTGTTCTGGATTGAGATCACACCTACCCCCAGCCGCTGGAGTGTATGGCCAGAGGTGGCAGAGGCCAACAGAATGATCAGGGAATATTGCTCAAAACATCCTGACCTCCATTTTATTCCGACATCGGAATCATTTTTTGATAACCAGGGACAACCCGATTCTCTCTTCTTCAGGCAGGACATGCTCCACCTGAACCGTACAGGATATGTTTTATGGAGTGACCTTATCGTGAAAGCCCTCAAAGTTGCGGGTATAGAGCCCTCGTCCTGAATTAATCTAAATCGTATCTTAACTGCATCATAAGAAGATGAATATGACTGGTATATTATATGGATAAAACACGTACGCTTTATGAATTCCGTGACCTGAAACTGGAGGTGGAAACCACTCCCGGACAGGAGCTGATCGATCACATGCACAGCACGGTACTCGGACAACCCGGAGGATTCAGGTACCGGCATATGGACCTGGTGGAGCGGCTTCATGCGCCTGGTGAGAACCTCTTCCTCTACCTGCGCAGAAGCGGGAAGATGATGGGTTCTATGGGGTTTTTGGGGAGGCATACAAAAACCGGCGGGGTGGATCATGACAACTGGATGATCCGTTATTTCTCCATCAAGGCACCCATGGGTTCTTTTCCGAAAAAGCGGAAAGTGAAAGAGGATCTGAAGGATGAGAAGAAACGCACCTCGGTCCTGGGCCGGTTTATGAAGCCGGTAATGGATAATCCTTCCCTCTTAAGGGAGGGGGTGATAAAAGAGGTGAAAGATAAAGCAGGTGTGGCTCCGGCCATCATCTCTGCCCTGATCGAAGAGAAGAACCTCAGAAGCATGAATTTCAGCATCCAGATGGGGATGGAGACGGTGGGTGAGGTGGCAAGTTTCAGTTTCAGCAGGTTGCGACCTAAAAAATCGGGCCGCATGGAGCAATTGCCCGAACAGGAGCATGATGAGATGCTTTCACTTCTTCGCAATTTCTACAAGGATTACACCCTCTTCTATCCCGGTCCGATATTCAGCGATAACGACTATCATGTGATCAGGGAATCGGGCAGGGTAGTGGCCGGCCTGAAGGCATATCCTGTGAGGTGGCAGGTTCTGGATATGGGTGGCGGAGTGGCCAACCGGGTGGTGGGGGTGCTTTCGAAGATCCCCTGGGTCCGAAAGCGGGTCGATCCGGATGAGCTGAAGATGTTGGTGCTGGACGGGATCTATTGTGAACCGGGATCTGAGGAAGCATTGTATGAACTGATAGAGGGGGTGCTTGAAAAAGCCGGGGTCTATGTGGCGATGTTCATTATGGATAACAGATCGGGGTTATACAGGATCTTCAGTGAGCGGAAAAGGCTGGGATTTCTGCACAGTCTGCTGGGAGAGTTTAAGGCAGAGGTAAGGATGCATTTTATCAATATACCCGATAAGGTCAGGAGGCAGTTCCGTGAGCAGCCCACTTACATTACGACCTACGATAACTCTTAGCCTGATAGATGGTAGTGAAAACAAAAATCGAGGGTTTCCTGATCCGCAGGGCAGAGAGAGGTGATGTTCCTGTGGTGCTTGGTTTTATCAGGAAACTTGCCGAATATGAGAAACTCACCCACGAAGTGTCGGCCACCGAAGAGGCGCTGGAAAAGTATCTTTTCGGTGAGCAAAAGGTGGCGGAGGTGGTGATTGGCGAATTCAGGGGCAGACCAGTTGGTTTTGCCCTCTATTTCTTCAATTTCTCCACTTTCCTGGCCAGACCTGGCATCTACCTGGAGGATCTCTATGTGCTTGAGCAGTACAGGGGAAAGGGATTTGGGAAGACGCTGCTGACCTACCTTGCGAAACTGACCAGGGAGAAGGAGTTTGGAAGACTGGAGTGGGCTGTCCTGGACTGGAACGAACCCTCAATTGAACTGTACAGATCGCTGGGCGCCGATTTTATGGATGAATGGATTGTCAACCGGCTGACTGGCGAATCCCTTCAGAAGCTGGCAGAGCAGTTCTAACCAGATCCTTTTTTTCGAATCCCGAATTGCCTGACACTGGTTGGAATATGCTGGGAAATAGTTAATTTCGCCGTCTCAATCTCCACGAAACGTAATCTATGGAAATCCTGGTTAAGCCTGTTTGTACCCGGAAGGAGCTGCGAAAATTCATTCATTTGCCTTCAAAGATCCATAAGGGCCATTCCAACTGGATCCCTCCCCTCTACTCCGATGAGTGGGAGTTCTTCTCTGCAAAAAAGAACAAATCATTCGGGTACAGTGATGTAATCATGTTGCTGGCCTACAGAGGAGATGTAGTTGTGGGGAGGATCATGGGGATCATCAATAACAGGTACAATGAGCTGCATGGTCAGAAAAATGCGCGGTTCAATTTCCTTGAAACGTGGGACGACCGGGAGGTGATAGAGACCCTCCTCAGCCATGTGGAGGGTTGGGCAAGGATCAAAGGCATGGAGAAGGTGGTGGGACCGCTCGGCTTCTCTGACAAGGATCCCCAGGGATTTCTTATCCAGGGATTCGATGAGCCCAATGTCATCGCCTCACACTGCAATTTCGAATATGTGACCGGACACCTGGAGGCACTGGGTTACAGCAAGGATATTGATCTGGTGGTTTATAAGATCCTGATCCCCGAACAGATCCCGGTGATGTATCACAGGATAGCAGAACGGGCAACCAGGAACAATCCCGGAATAAGGCTTCTTGAGTTTACCAGGCGGAAGGATCTTAAACCCTGGATCAGACCCATCTTTACACTGATTAATGAGACCTTCACAAACATTTATGGTTTCATGCCGTTTACACTGGAGGAGATGGATGACTTTGCCAACCGGTACCTGCTGATCATGGATGCACGGTATATCAAGGTCATCATCAATGAACAGAATGAGGCAGTTGCCTTTGTGATCGGGATGCCCGATATCAGCAAAGGGATAAAGCGATCGGGGGGGTATATCCTTCCCTTCGGAATCATCCAGATCCTGCTTGCAGGGAGGCGGTCAAAACAGCTTAACCTGTTGCTTGGTGCCATTCATCCCGATTACCAGAACAGGGGTCTGAGCTCCATCCTGGGATCGGCCATGCTGGAATCAGCAAAGATTGGGAAGCTTGAGTACCTGGACAGCCACCTGGAGATGGAGACCAACACCAAGGTGAGGTCCGAAATGGAGTACATGGGGGGAGAGGTTTACAAAACCTACCGGGTCTTTGGTAAGTCTCTTGAAATGGTCAGTAAGAGAGGTGCGGCTCAGCATCTGCAGCAGCTCGCCAGTGTGGAGTGTGGTTAACAACAGATTCATTTACTGGATGTTATTTTGATTTCTCCCGGGAAGTCTCTATTTTTATGACTCCATTACCAAAAAAGATGAAGATTATTGGAAATATGACCGTGAATCCCTGCCCGCTTTTCTCCTGAAGCGGGACACGTTACTCTTTTCTAACCAATAATCTTCAGTTCAATGTCACATACAGGAATTAATATAAAGTACTTAAAGTCAGTTATAAGTGAATTTATAGGTGATCTGCGTGAAGCCATTGGCGGATCGGAACGGGATTTTACACAGATCCCGTTAAAAAAAGCGATCATCCTGCTCAGCATCCCCATGGTGCTGGAGATGATCATGGAATCGGTCTTTGCACTGGTGGATATCTTTTTTGTCTCCCGGTTGGGGGCAGAAGCGGTGGCCACGGTGGGGATCACCGAGTCGCTGATGACCATCATCTATGCCATCGGCATAGGGCTCAGTGTGGGCACAACGGCACTGGTCTCCCGGAGGATTGGGGAGAAACGTCCCGGGGAGGCCGCCGTGGCCGCGGTACAGGCTATCTTCACCGGTATTGTTGTTTCGCTCCTCTTTTCTGCTGCCGGGATTTTCTTTGCAAAGGACCTGCTCAGGCTGATGGGTGCCTCCGAACCGACCATTGAGATGGGTTACATGTACCCGGCCATCATGCTGGGAGGGAACGGTGTAATCATGCTCCTTTTTATTATCAATGCTGTGTTTCGAAGCAGTGGCGATGCGGCTATATCCATGCGGGTGCTCTGGTTTGCCAACATTCTCAATATCATCCTCGATCCGTTGCTGATCTTTGGGATCGGACCCTTCCCTGAGCTGGGTATCAAAGGGGCCGCAGTGGCCACCAACACCGGCCGGGGAGTGGCGGTTCTCTACCAGCTCTACCTGCTTGGAAAAGGAAATTTCCGTGTAAAGGTGAGGGCTCAGCAGGTTGTGATACGGGTCAGCGAGATGATCAAGCTGGTGAAGCTCTCCCTGGGTGCCATCGGTCAGTACATTATCGCTACATCCTCCTGGATCTTCCTGGTGTGGGTGGTTACCAGCCTGGGAGAGGAGGTGGTGGCCGGGTATACGATCGCTATCAGGATCGTAATGTTTGTACTGCTGCCTGCATGGGGGATGGCCAATGCTGCTGCCACGCTGGTGGGTCAGAACCTGGGTGCTGAACGGCCCGACCGGGCTGAGCGGTCAGCCTGGGTAGTTGGTATTGGAAACATGGTCTTTCTCGGATTGGTATCGATTATTTTCATCGCGATCCCCGATTCGTTTGTAGGTTTTTTCATTGATGGCAGCCAGGAACCCATTGTGTTGCAGAGTGGAATTACCTGTCTGCGGGTAGTCAGTTTCGGCTTCCTGGTCTACGCCATGGGCATGGTGATGATCAACTCCATTAACGGTGCGGGTGATACGGCCACACCTGTCTGGATTAACTTCATCGCCTTCTGGCTTATGGAGATCCCGCTTGCATACCTCTTTACCCATGTGCTGGAGCTTCACATCAACGGGGTTTGTTATGCCATTCTAATCGGGGAGGCGGCACTCACATTCATTGCCATTGCCATCTTCCGGCGCGGAAGGTGGAAACTGAAAAAGATTTGAAACCTGCTGATGCAACTATTGCAAATTATTTCAGTTATATTCACTGTTAGGAATCAACCCAGTCCCAACAATGAAGAAGATTGCCCTGGCCAGTCTGCTGGTCTTCCTGTATGTTTCTGCAATAGCCCAGAAGCCTCCCATCAAGTTTGGTAAGGTCTCCAAAGAGGAGCTGCTTATGAAATCATATGAGCC
>JBDLIQ010000069.1:0-21935 GCA_039714775.1 Bacteroidota bacterium | reverse complement strand
GTGAGAAATGGTATACCTTATTGGCGATGGTCAGCGCCACATCGCTCTGCATAAGGGCACCGGCATCATTCAGGCCATCGCCGGTCATCAGAACCGTGCGGCCCTCTTCCTGCAATGACTTTATAAAGTCGGCCTTGTCTCCCGGTTTCTGGCCGAAAAGCAGGTGTGATTTATCAAAATATGCAGCAAGGTTATGTGCCTCGGCATCATTATCTCCGGAAACCAGGTAGAGGTCGAACTCCCTTTTCAGACGCTTCAGAACATCCTCAAATCCGGGCCGGTAGAGGTTACTGATGGTATAGACCCCGGTGCTCTTCCCATTCACCGAGACATAGACCTCCGATGATCTCTGCCTCTCTGCCTCTTTCGATCCGGTTACATATTCCTGCGAACCGATCTTTATATCCAGGTTGTTTACCCTGCCATAGATGCCCCTTCCCGATACCTCCACAAAATGGTCGGGTTGGTGGTATCCGGTTTGCCCCGGTAAGTTTATTATCTGCTCCAGGTGGACGGAGAGGGCATTGCTTAAGGGGTGGGTGGACTGTTTAGCCAGGGAACAGATGGCCTCCTGCTCTTCAGGGGAAAGCGTTTTCCCCTCATACTCAATGCTGTTCTCGTTGGGCCTGGTGAGGGTCCCGGTTTTGTCAAAAACGATGGTGTCCACATGCGACAACCGCTCAATGACGCTGCTGTTTTTAATGTAGAGTCCGCTCTTACCGAAGATGCGCATGGTGCTGCCGAAGGTGAAGGGGATGGAGAGGGCAAGGGCACAGGGGCATGCTACAATGAGCACCGCTGTAAAAACGAAGAGGGCGGTATGCATCTCTCCCCTGATCAGCCAGAAGAGAAAACCCGCCAGTGCAATGGCGACAATCACCAGTGTAAAATACTTGCTGATCCGGTCAGAGAGCGACTTCAGGGAATCGCCCGGCTTCTCGTAGGTGCGGTCCTGGTTCCAGAGTTTGGTAAGGTGGCTCTGACTCACCTCTTTTTTCACCTTAATGGTGATCATCTCTCCCACCTGTCTGCCACCTGCATAAATGAAATCACCTCTGTTTTTTACCACCGGGGTCGATTCGCCGGTCACAAAACTGTAGTCGATCCGCCCGGTGCCCTCCAGAAGGATGGAATCGGCCGGGATCAGCTCCTTGTTGCGGATAATCAGCTCATCATCCACCTCAATCTGTTCAAGCAGAACACTCTCCTCCACCTGTTTGTTGATCTTGGTGACAGCTATGGGGAAATAGGATTTGTAGTTCCTGTCGAACGACAGCGCCTCGTAGGTCTTGCCCTGGTACCACCTCCCCACCAGGAGGAAGAAGATGAGGCCCGAGAGGCTGTCACTATAGCCCGTGCCACCGGCAAACAGCACTTCGTAGGAGGTAACCAGGAAGAGCACTGTGATGCCCAGTGCAATGGGGATGTCAATGCTGATGTTCCTTTTAATGATCCCCTTCACCGATGAGATAAAGTAGTCACTTCCGCTGTAAAAAACCACAGGGATCACCAGCAGGTAGCTGAGGATGTTGAAGAGCGATTGAAGGTTCTCCTCCAGCGGTTCGCCGTTAAAATAGGCAGGCAGGCTGTAGGTCATCACATTGATGAAGACAAATCCTGCCACACCGATCTTTATCAGCAGTCTCTTATAGGATCCTGTATCCTCCTTTTTGGCGGAGAGACTCATGGAGAGGTCCGGGATGTAGTGAATAGAGGAGAGCAACTCAACCACCTGCCGCAGGCTGATGACCGACTCATCGAAGGTGATGTCGACCTCCTTTTTTGTGAAGTTGACAAACGAGTGCCTGATCCCCTGATGGAGCATATGCATCTTTTCAAGCAACCAGATGCATGAGGCGCAGTGGATCACGGGGATGTAGAATTTGACTTTGGAGATTCCGCCTTCCGAGAATGAGATCAGTTTCTCCCTGATCTCCTCCTTCTCCAGGAAGGCATATTTGTTCCCGAACCCGGTGGTCTCCACTTTGATCCCCGGGGTCTTATCCAGGTTGTAGTAGTTGTAGAGTTTGTTCTCATTGAGGATCTGGTAGACGGCTTTGCAGCCGTTACAGCAGAAGTGCATGTCATTCCAGGTGACAGGGTGCTTGCCACAATCGGCCCCGCAATGGACACAGGTATGGGTTTCGTTGTTTACCATGGTGGCTCAAGAAAGCAACAACCACCGGCGTTCTGTTTACTGTTTTCCGGGTTTTCTGCGGGATCCTCTTTGTCCAGGCTCTTCTCAAATTTCTTCTCGATCTTCTCCTTCGGGGGACTCAGGTAGGGAATACCGAGGCTGAGTCCCCTGAGGACAAAGAAGATCCCCACAACAATGACCAGTGCAGGGATCAGTTTGTTGATGCGGTTTCGGATACCCAGGCTCATCATGTTTCCGGCAAGGGAGATGCCAAGCAGCATGGGGATGGTGCCCAGTCCAAAGAGGATCATATAGAGTGCCCCGGAACCCACTGACCCTGTCCCTATGGCCCCTGCAATGGCCATGTAGACCAGTCCGCAGGGGAGCAAGCCGTTCAGCATTCCGATGAAAAAGAGGCTGGAGTAGGAGCGGATTGAAAACATTTTTCCTATGGTGGCTTTCAGTCTTCCCACCAGTGAGATCCAGCTTGCGCTCATGCTGTACTGGTTCCTGAAAAGGGCCGGGAAAAGTACCGAGATGATCATCAGGCTGCCCATGATCACCGATACCTTCTGTTGAAACCCGATCATCTGAGCGCCCTGTCCCAGAAGACCGAAGAGCGCACCCATGATGCCATAGGTGATGGTACGGCCCAGGTTATAGAGTGTTCCCCCGAAGAGCTTCCCTGTAAAACGGTTCCCCTGCAGGGGCAGTGCAATGGCAATGGGACCGCACATTCCTGCGCAATGAAAACTTCCCATAAATCCCAGGACAAGCGCTGATATGAAAATGGCCATGGTGCTAAGATGCGTTTATTGAACAAACAGGTCCTCTTCAGTCCTGTACTCCAGCCCGTCAGAAAACCAGTGAAACTGAAGAATGTACCTGCCATGGATGAGCTGCTCCCTGGATATTTCCAGCAATGTGTCGGGCATGGTCAGGGAGAGCCTGATATCCAGCCTGCTGCTTGAGGGCCTGTAGAGGAGCATCTCTCCCGAATCGATCGCCACAGCCAGTGACTGGGCCACTTCAACCAGCAGGAACTCCTCTGTCAGCCTGGTCCGGACTGCATGTTCGAATTCGGCCGATCGCTTTGCCACCCTCATCTGCTCGCTGTGATCCACTCCCTTCTTATAATAATCTTTATGCACCAGGTTTACATCCTGCCTCATGGCGAAGCCGATAAAGACCCCGGCTGACAATAAAAACAGGATAATAAACAGGAGGATTCCTGTGCCCCAGTTAAACTTCATACGTTCAAAATTTTACGGACCTACAAAAGAGGTTTTGCAGGTTTCAATTAACTCATTGTTGCTGTATATTCCAAATTCCACACTGGTTTTATCGCTCTCTATCTGCTCCCTGGGGATATAGAGAATGAAGGTGGATTCAAACCTCGCCTGGTCCTCCACATCCATATTGCCTCCTGCCATCCGGATCTCTCCCTGGTGGGAGATCAGGCGAATCTCCAGCGGTAGTTTGTCATGGGTCTTGTTAACAATCTTGATGTTGTATATATTGGAGATGGTCTGGTCGGGGTTCTCCTGGTAGAGCAGACCGGGTGTGCGGAGGATGGTGGTCTCAATCACCGGACGTGACAGGAGGGTGTAGATAAAGAAAGAGAAGAGGATAAGCAACACCACCGAATAGGCCTTGTTCCTGGCACTCCAGAGGGTTGTATGTCCGTTTTTGATCCCGTGGTCGGAGTCGTAACGGATCAAGCCGGGCTCTTTTTTTGTGGCCTTCATCACGCTGTCGCACTGGTCAATACATGCTGTGCAATTGATGCATTCGAGCTGCAAGCCATCGCGGATATCGATGCCTGTGGGACATACAGAGATACACTGACGGCAGTCGATGCAATCACCTGTTGTTTTTGCTCCCCGAGGCTCACCGCGCTTGTAATCGTAACTGACCACGATCGATTTCGAATCGAGCAGTACACCCTGCATTCTTCCGTAGGGACAGACCATGGTGCAGATCTGCTCACGAAAACGGGAGTAGACCCAATAGAAAAAGGCTGAGACCATAAGCATGGTAGCAAACCCGGACAGGTTTTCGGAGATGGGTTCGGATACCAGTACAGACCATTTTTCGGTGCCGATAAACCAGAGCAGGAAGGTGTTGGTCATGGCCACTGAAACCAGGATGTACACGGCATGCTTGGCTGTCCTCTTGAGGATCTTCTCCCTGGTCCACCCTCCTTCGTCAAGTTGATGCCTTTTTCGGTAGTCCCCTTCGATCCAGTACTCGATCTTACGGAAAACCATCTCAAGAAAGATGGTCTGGGGACAAGCCCAGCCGCACCACAACCGTCCAAATGTAACCGTAAAGAGAACAATAAACAGCACAAATGACAACATCAACAGGGCCAGTATGAATGTGTCCTGTGCCCAGAAGATGGCGCCGAACAGAATGAATTTCCGACCGGTGATATCAAGCAGAACAAAGGGATTGCCGTTGATCCTGATAAAGGGGACCGCTACAAAGAAGAGCAATACAAACCAGCTGAAGATGGTACGGCGGGTGTACCATTTCCCCCGGGGTCTCTTCGCATATACCCACTTTCTTCTCCCTTTCTCATCCAGGTTAATGGGCCGGTCCCTGAATGAGACATCGCTCTTATTCACAAACTTCCCCCTGTGGTGCTTTGGCATTTGCAGGATCGGTACCCACCAGGCTCAGTATATAGCTGGAGACCTGCTGGATCTTCAGATCGCTGAGCTGCCCCTTATAAGATGTCATTCCTTTGGCAGGATTCCCGTTCTTCACCTGGTCGAAAACGGTCTGAAAATCGCATCCCATGATCCATGCATTGTCTGTAAGGTTCGGCCCCACTGCATTTCCCTCTCCATTCATACCGTGGCAGGCAAAACAGGCTGTCTCTGCATAGATTGCTTTCCCTGCTGCCAGGCTGGCTTCATCGGTAAGCATTCCCATGGTCCCCTCCTCACCTGCTGCGCCCTGCTGGTACTTCTCATCGTGCAACTGGGATTTTTTCTCATACTTCTCCCACTGGTCGTCCCCGGTGTCAAGCCAAAAGTGGTAGGCGCCGTAGATAATTGAGAATCCAATGGTTATGTAGAAGATGGCCATGATCCATTTGGGTGGTGGATTATCCAGCTCCCGGATTCCGTCATAGTCATGATCCAGCAATTTCTCATCCGCCTGTTTGGTGGCCTGCTGTTTGCTATTTTGAGTATTCTCTTCCATACCCTTATCTTTTTAATATTATACGGTTAGCTCTTCCGAGCCGTTATCTGTTAATATAGATCGTTTTATCTCATCTATCTCGCTATCCGGTCTTCGCATGGTGCGAATAAAGATGACGATGAACAGGGTGACAAAAATCAGTAACCCGATGATATAAAAAACCTGGATTCCCTCGATCCCCTCTAAAAAATTACTCACCAGCTTCATGGTCCTCCGGGTTTTCGTTATCACTTGAGACGGTGGCAATATCCCTGCCCAGTTTATGAAGGTAGGCAATCATAGCAACCATCTGTTTTGTGGGTTCAATCTCAATGCCCGACTTTTCCAGGTCATCTGCAATTCCCTGTGCCTGCTTCATTAAATCATCCACTGCGACCTCATCATACCCCTCGGGATAAGGAACACCCAGTGTCTGCATGGCCCTGATCTTTGCCGGTGTCTGCTTCAGGTTGACCTCCTTTTTTGCAAACCATTTGTAGGAGGGCATGACCGTCTTCTCATTCATCTTCTGTGGATCCATGAAATGGTTATAGTGCCATGCTGCATTTTTATACATCGGGCTGTCCATGTTCCCTGCACGGGCCAGGTCGGGTCCGGTTCTGCGGGACCCCCACTGGAATGGATGGTCGTATACAAATTCGCCAATCTTTGAGTACTCTCCATAGCGGTCGGTTTCCCACCGGAAGGGCCTTACCATCTGCGAGTGGCAGTTATAGCATCCCTCTTTGATGTAGATATCGCGTCCCTCCAGCTCCAGTGGTGAATAGGGTGTGACGGCGTCAATGGTGGGGATGTTGGATTTGACGAAGATCATGGGTATGATCTCAACTGCACCACCAATGGCCAGGGCAATAAATACCCAGATCGCAAACTTCACACCTTTTCTCTCCAGCCAGCGGTGAACGGTCTCACTTACCGGATTTCTTACTCCCTGCAATACCAGTGCAGGTGCCTCGGCAGGCTCATCACTCTCTACCTCTCCGGCTGCCATGGTCTTAAACAGGTTATATACCATCAGCAGGAAGCCGACCAGGAAAAGGACTCCGCCAATGATCCTGAGGGTGTACATGGGCAGTATCTGGGTCAGCGTCTCCATGAAATTCGGATAGGCAAGGAATCCATCCGCACTGTATTCTCTTAACATGAGCCACTGTGTAACGGCCGACCAGTAGAGGGGGATCGCATAGACCAGGATAGAGAGTGTGGCGATCCAGAAATGTGTGTTTGCCAGTTTTGCGGAGTAGAGTTTCGTCCTGAACAGTCTCGGAACCAGCCAGTAGAGCATGCCAAACACAATGCCGCCGTTCCATCCCATCGCTGCAATGTGGGTATGTGCCACGGTCCAGTCGGTGAAGTGTGTAATCTGGTTTACATTTTTCAATGACATCATGGGGCCTTCAAAGGTCGACATTCCGTATGCCGTTACCGCCACCACCAGGAATTTCAGCTCTGCACTGTCACGGACCCTGTCCCATACACCACGCAATGTGAGCAGACCGTTGATCATCCCACCCCAGGAGGGTGCAATCAGCATGATGGAGAATGTGACACCCAGGGCCTGTGCCCACTCGGGCAGTGCCTGGAACAGCAGGTGGTGCGGTCCGGCCCACATATAGAGAAAAATAAGCGACCAGAAGTGTATGATCGATAGCCGGTAGGAGTAGATGGGCCGGTTGGCTGCCTTGGGAAGAAAGTAATACATCAGGCCGAGGAAAGGTGTGGTCAGGAAGAACGCCACAGCGTTGTGACCGTACCACCACTGTACCACTGCATCCTGTGCTCCGGCATAGATGGAGTAACTCTTAAACAGTGTGACGGGCAGTTCAAATGAGTTGACCACATGCAAAATGGCGACACCAAGGAAAGTGGCCAGGTACCACCAGACAGCCGCATAGATGTGCTGCACCCTTCTTTTTATGATGGTCCCGATCATGTTCCAGCCAAAAATCACCCAGATCACAGCCACCAGGATGTCGATGGGCCATTCAAGCTCGGCATACTCTTTTGATGTGGTGATACCCAGGGCAAAGGTTACCGCCGCCAGTACAATGATAAGCTGCCATCCCCAGAAATGGATCTTGCTGAGCATATCACTGAACATGCGTGCTTTCAGTACCTTCTGCAGGGAGTAGTAGACCCCCGCAAAAATGGCGTTTCCAACGAAAGCGAAGATGATTGCATTGGTGTGTAGCGGACGCATTCTCCCGAATGAAGTATACTCCAGTCCAAAATTAAATGCAGGATATGCGATCTGGAGGGCCACCAGTACGCCCACCAGAACCCCGACAACACCCCATATGATGGTTGCAAGGATAAACAGCTTTACGATCTTGTTATCGTAATAGAATTTCTGGTTTTCCATAAGTATAGATTTAAGTTTCTTAGTTAGTTTCCTGGTTCCCAAGTTGTCAGGGCTCTTCGTTCTCTATGATCTCATCGTCAAATAAAATCCGTCTTGATGGCGTCTCATTGTCGTCAAACTGGCCGTTGCGCACTGCCCAGATAAATATGCCCAGGAAGATAAGTGCTGCAAAGAGGCTGACCCCAATCAGGAGGTAGAATATGTTCATAGGCTTCCTGTTGCTACAGCTTGCTCTGTTTTTTTACTTTGACTATCTGAACAACCACATATCCGATGGTGATCCAGGCTCCTCCGGCTATTGCCAGAAAGGAGAGAAGCAGCCACCGGGGGATGTTCTTATTGGTGGACCACAACACCCCCGGCCGGATCAGCCCTTCAGTCTCTTTTGGTGTTCCTGTAAGGGTCTGTTCAGCCTCTGCCTCCAGGGCTTCATAATCTTCATTCAGTGACACAACAACACTGATATTCCCTTCAGCATCACCCATCACATTTTCTGATATCTCAAATTCGGCCTCTCCGTTTTCGTTGGTCACGGCCTGCCCGATCTCCATATTTCCAAAAGCCTTTTTTGTGCTGATCATGACCGGTACACCGGAGAGGGCAGTGCCATCTTCGTCTCTTTTAGCCGTGATGGCTACCGTGCGTTTCTCCTGGACCACCACAGCGGTCAGTGTTGCTTTTACAGGAGGCAGATCAACCAGTATCTGTTCCCTGTCCGGGCTATAATTCATGATAAAGTTGACCAGCTTCCACCGCTCCTCTTCCGAAAGGGTGGACTCAAAGGCAGGCATGACCGCCCGTCCGGCAGTGATTTTGTGAAAGATGGCCCCCTCGCTGTTGGCCTGCATTCGTTCCGATGCAACATCAACCGGCAGAGGCACAAGGGCCAGCGGGTTGTTCCTGCCCGGATCACCATGACACGATTTGCAATTGACCATATAGAGCACTTTACCCTGTTCTACATTTTCCAGTGTATACTCCGATGGATTTGTAACAGCGGCCTGCTCTTCCGGAACAGTCCACTCCTGTGCTGCAATCCATGATGCAGAGAGAAGTAGTGTGCCAGCCAGTATAAGTTGTATGGTTCGCTTCATGGTCTTCTAATTGTTAGGTTTTTCTGAAAGCTCTTGCAGGTCGATTCCGTTCTCTTCGGCACTTTCCCAGATAGAGATGACCGGAAAGAGTTTGGCCAGAACTGAAATAATCAGAAGGGCCGCGAAAAAGGAGAAGAGCATAATCATTATCTCTGTACCGGTGGGTGCATAGTGATGGAATTTTTCCGGCACATTCTGGATGGGCAGGTGGGGATGCTCCAGGGTGGGGACCACAATCAAAAACCTTTTAAACCAGGCTGAGATCATCACAACCGCAGAGATGATGGTGAGCGGAAGGGGCTTTCTGAATGGCTTCAGCAGGATAAGCACAATGGGCAGCACCAGTCCCACGATCTGCACAAACCAGAACATGGATGCATATCCGCCCGAAAAGAGCTCATGCAGATGAACCCCTTCGGCCAGCCTCATCTTATAGGCAGGGACAAGGAATTCATTGATATTGAAATAGAGGTAGACCAGGCTCATGAGGACCAGGAGTCTGCCCATCTTTTCAAAATGGAGGTCCTGAAGGTACTCTTTCAGTCCGTATCGTGTCCTGTAGACATACATGAGGATGATCACTGCTGCCGTACCGGCAACAAAGGCACCCACTACGAAATAGGGACCGAATATGGTACTGTCCCAGCCTGGTCGCAGGGTGGCTGCAAACAACCAGGAGGTTACCGTATGGATGGAGAGACCCACCGGGATGATCAGGATCATCAGAACGCGCATGGCATGGGCGATGGTTTTAAACTGCTTCTCATTCCCGTTCCATCCCAGGGAGAGTATCTTATAGAGTTTCATCTTCCCTTTACAGATTCCCTCCACCTGCCTGTCGCGCAGAATGGCCAGGTCTGGGATCAGCGGGATGTAGAAGAGCAGCAGGGAGATGGCCAGGTAGGTAGATACCACGGTCACATCCCACACGATGGGTGATGCCAGGCGTCCATGCAGGAAGATATTGAGCAGCCTGTCGGGCCGACCCATATCCATCACGATCACAATGCCGGCCAGGGCCACTGCAGCCAGCGCAATCTGCTCTGCGGCCCGCGATATGGGTTTGGCCCAGCTGATCTTCAGGAGCTGCAATACCGAGCTGATGAGCAAGCCGATCAGGCTGACCGCCACAAAAAAGACAAAATTGGCGATGTAGATACCCCAGGAGACATAATCGGTCATTCCGGTTACACCAAGGCCATTCTTAATCTGTATGATCCATCCCCATAGTCCGACACCGGCAAACATGATCAGAATGAAAAACCAGAACCTGGTCAATTCATCCTTTTTTGTAATAGACCGGGTCAGGTCGGAAACAATCTGGTCCAGGGTTTTCCTGGTTTTTTCAGGAGATATAGTTTTGTCCATGTCTCACTAGTATTTATCTAATTATTTTATTGGACGTTTCAGCTCTTTTCTGGTTAGGTCAGCTCTCCCTGGAATGGTGTGGTTCTATCTTTGGGAGGCAGGTAGTAGACCCTGGGCTTGGTACCCAGCTCTTCCATCAGTGTATAGGCCGCATCATCTTTGATCAGTTCACTGAAAGAGACGGTCTCTTTGGTGGTCCCGTTGGTCACTGCATCTTCGTTCCTGTCTCCGAACCAGTATACTCCGTTGGGACAGGCCGACACGCAGGAGGGAAGTTGTCCGTCCCTTAAACGGTCTGCACTGAAGAGGCATTTTGAGATGGTCCCCTTTTTCTGGGGAACATTGGCCTCTATATTATAGGTAACCCCTTCATATTTTTCAGCATCCCTTGGTTCGGTCCAGTTGAATACCCTGGCCGAGTAGGGGCATGCCGCGATGCAGAACCTGCATCCAATGCAGCGCTCATTGTCAATCAGTACGATGCCGTCATCCCTTTTGAAGGTGGCATTCACCGGGCACACCTTCGTACACGGCGGATTGTCGCAGTGCTGGCAGGGTTTTGGCATATAGTAGGGGGCAGTATCTTCAGTATCCTGCATCTGCAACACGTTGATGTGGTGCTGCTCGGGCCTGAGCTGGTGATGACTCTGGCACGCTTTCATGCATTCACGCGCATTGCGGCATTTGGAAAGATCGATCACCATCACCCAGCTTCTTCCGGGAAGGCCCTCCCGTCCTCTCTTCTGATTTTCGGTCAAAGATGGCATCTCTGCCGGGGTTAGCTGCGATATGTCCACCTCCACAAGCTCTCCGCTGGGGGTAAGAAGCATTTTCTTTTCACCCTCAACCCCTTCCACGCGGTTGTGGGCATTCAGGATGCTGTTACCTCCTAAAACAGAGGCAGCCCCCATGGAGGCTCCCAATGTTTTCATGAATTTCCTTCGGGTGTTCTTCTCCATAGAAATCTAGTTTGAAATATAACTGGCTAATTCACATAATGTTCATCACACCGGGCTTTGGTGGCCCTATATCAAGAGCCCACTCCGGAGGGTTGTAGGAAATAGTATTACGGAAAGCTTTGTGAGTCATACAATTTAAAAAATACAACAATTGGTATTGAGAATCAATCTAAATATTGTAATAAGTGCATTTTTGGACCGGCCATAACTCTGAAATAATTTTGTGTGAGGGGGATTTTTATAGGTATGAGGTATGATAAATTTTGTCTGTTCCTTGCGATTGGAGTAAAATTAAACTTCATTTGTAAGACAGTATGCTAAAGAGACTAACCGTTAAAGCTTTACAGATGGGGATTTCTATTAGATTTTTGCTTCTCATTCAGGCTGTTATGTTATTAAACTTCTCTTGCACTTCAAAGGCAGACAGGAGCGCGGTTGAACTCAATACCCTGCTCGATTCACTCCAGACTGAGTATGCACCCGATACCCGCGTTGCACTATGGGATCTCTCGGTAACGGTTGAAAATCGCACTGTTCGCCTGGATGGAGAGTTGGCCTGTAAAGATTCCTACAGAGCAGTGATAGAGGAGGTTGTGTCTCAATTTCCCAAAGTGGAGTTCGGGGTGGTTCTGCTACCGGAGACCGACTCCGGAATTTTTGTAAACGGACTGGTCAATAACTCAGTGATCCATTTGCGAAGGGAGCCCAGCAGTAAAAAGGAGCTGGTGACCCAGGCCCTGCTTGGAGCCCCCATCAGGATTCTCAAGGAGCAGGAGGGAAGATATCTGGTACAGACCCCTGACGGCTACCTGGGATGGGTGAACAAACAGGAGGTTCATCCCGTGGATCGGGTTGCAATTGCCGGGTACCGTGATGCAGAGAAGATCCTGTTCAGTGCGCAGTATGGTTTTTCCTACAGTGAACCGGATGAGGCTAGCATGCCGGTGGCCGACCTGGTGATCGGTTGCATTCTGCAGGTGGTGTCTGAAAAATCTGATTTTTACCAGGTGGAATACCCGGATGGCCGGATGGCCTGGGTGAAGAGGAGTGAAGCTGTGCCGGCAGAAGATGTGTTTTATAGAGCCGCCACAAAAGAGGGTGTGGTTACAACGATCCTGAATTACCATGGCATTCCCTACCTGTGGGGAGGAACCTCTTCAAAGAACATCGATTGCAGCGGACTTGTATCCAATGTCTATTTTATGAATGGGATCCTTTTGCCAAGGGATGCGGACCAGCAATCCAGATGCAGCAGGATCATTACAGTGGATTATGATACCACCGGGCTGGAGGCGGGTGACCTGCTTTTCTTTGGAAGAAGGGTCACCGATTCGCTTCCCGAACGGGTTACCCATGTGACCACTTACCTGGAGCGTGGTGAGTTTATCCATGCGGCCGGATACCGTGAGCGTGTAAGCATTAACAGCATGGACAGCACGATGGAGAATTATATCGGGGAGTACCCTGAGACTTTCGTCAGGGCCATCCGGATCATCGGGGAGGAGCCTGCCGGTTTCCAGCCCATTTCGCAAAACAGGTTTTACAGAGAGATCATTAGCAACAAGAAGCCATAACGAATGAAGTCAGGAAGAAGAGATTTTTTAAAAGGAGTGGGTGCCGTTTCACTGGCAGCCTCAGCACCGGCCCTGATCGCTACTACAGGATGCAGTGGAAAACCTGCTGCACCGGCTGTGATCGGAAACGGGAAGATGAGACTGAGCTTCAGGCCCTATAACCTGGAGCTGCGGCATACGTTCACTGTGGCAGGGCACTCCAGGAATACCACCCCGGTGGTACTCGCCGAGATCGAATATGAGGGCGTTACCGGGTATGGAGAGGCCTCCATGCCTCCCTACCTGGGCGAATCACAGGAGTCGGTGATCAAATTCCTGCAGAAGGTGGAGCTGGGCCAGTTCAGGGACCCGTTTCTCCTTGATGATATCCTCTCCTACGTAGACTCCATTGATGAAGGTAACCGTGCCGCCAAGGCGTGTATCGACATTGCCCTCCACGACCTGATCGGAAAGTTGGTGGACCAGCCACTCTATAAACTGTGGGGACTCAATCCGGAGCAGACCCCCATGACCTCCTTTACCATCGGGATCGACAGTGCGGAGGTGGTGAAAATGAAGACGGAGGAGGCGAGCCGCTTTAATGTGCTTAAGGTAAAGCTTGGGGGTGGCAATGACAAAGAGATGATCAACACCATACGTTCGGTGACCGATGTGCCCCTCTATGTGGATGTGAACCAGGGTTGGAAAGACAAACATGAGGCGCTGGAGATGGTTCACTGGCTGGCAGAGCAGGGGATCGAATTTGTTGAACAACCGATGCCGAAAACGGCGGTGGATGAGATGGCGTGGCTCACCGAAAACAGCCCGCTCCCCATCATTGCAGATGAAGCCTTTCAAAGGCTGGCCGATGTGGCAGCTTTCAAGGGAATCTATTCGGGGATTAATATCAAACTGATGAAGAGCACCGGTCTGCGCGAGGCACACAAGATGATCACCGTGGCCAGAGCCCTGGATATGAAGGTGATGATCGGCTGTATGACCGAGACCTCATGTGCGGTTTCTGCTGCCTCCCAGCTATCCCCGTTGGTGGACTGGGCCGACCTGGACGGGAACCTTTTAATAAGTAATGATGTTTATAGAGGGATGGAGGTTGTTGATGGCAAGGTTACCCTCAACGAACTTCCGGGCATTGGAATAGAAAAACTAAACACCTAAAACTAAACCTGATATGAAGTATTTATCTCTGATTGTAACGTTGTTGCTGTTTCAACTTCAGCTGTTCTCACAGGTGGAGGTGACCGGAACGGTGACCGATGGAGAGAGTGGTGAACCTCTGCCGGGAACCACCGTCAGCGTGGAAGGAACCGCCACAGGAACCATCACTGGAATGGATGGGGAGTTCTCCATTAATGCCAGCTCCGAAGAGGATGTACTGGTGGTCAGTTTTATTGGTTACGAAACCCAACGCGTCTCCATCGGGAGCCAGCGGAACATCTCCATCACGCTTAACCTGGATGTTGCCGAGCTGGAAGAGGTGGTGGTCACCGCCCTGGGTATCAAACGGGAGAAGAAATCACTGGGTTATTCGGTGCAGGATGTGAGTGGTGAGGATGTATCCAAAACCAATCCCGATAATGTGGTATCTGCTCTGTCGGGGAAGATCGCCGGAGCCCAGATCGTTACCTCATCCGGACAGGTGGGGGCCTCCTCCACAATCCAGATCAGGGGAAATAAATCGTTGACCGGTAATAAGCAGCCCCTGTTCGTGGTGGATGGAACTCCGATTATGAACGGGATCTCATCCGCCCGTAACACTGATACCTATACCGACTTCGGGAACGCGGCGATGGACATTGATCCTGCCAATATTGAGAGCATGTCCGTGCTAAAGGGACCCAGTGCAACGGCTCTTTACGGTAGCCGGGCCGCCAACGGTGTTGTCCTGATTACAACCAAAAAGGGGGCCGGAAAAAAGGGAATTGGAGTGGAGTTCAATACTTCCCTGGCCTTTGATGAGGTCTATATCCTGCCAAACTACCAGAACGAGTATGGCCAGGGCGTGGGTGGAAGCGAGTACTTATGGCAGAAGCTACATCCAGATCTTACCTACCAGGAGTTCAATGACAGGTTTGGATTCGCCTGGGCCACTGACGGGTCCGGCAGGGGAAGCAAAGATGACTTAAGCTGGGGTGCCAGGCTCGATGAGGGACTGATGATTCCCCAGTTCGATTCGCCGGTGAATGCAGACGGGACGATTGAGGCCACTCCATGGGTTTCGCACCCCGATAATATAAAGAATTTCTATGAGACAGGAATTTCCCACCAGCACAACCTTGCGCTGGTATCGGGCAATGAGAATGCCTCGGGCAGGCTTACCATCGGACTGGCAGATCAGAAAGGAACCTCTCCCAATACGGACCAGACCAAGATCAACGTGGGACTCAACTCCCACTTTCAGCTCTCCGAGAAGATATCCTTCGATGTAAATACTAACTATACAAATCTGAAGAACGACAACCTGCCTCAGCAGGGGAACTCCATGCGGAACCCGCTTTTAGAGTTCAATTCATGGTTTGGAAGACAGGTGGATACAAAGCACCTGAAGGATCGTTACAATGACATCATCCTTTATGAAGGCGAAGAGAGGGCCTATAACTGGATGATGGGATATCCGAACCAGCACCCCAATCCCTACTGGAACGCATACAAGAATACAATGTCACGGTCCAGGAACCGGGTTTACGGCAACGCGGCCATTAACATCGAGTTGATTAAGGGGGTGGCGTTGATGGGTCGGATAGGGACCGACTTTTTCAATGAACACCGCAGGTACATCAACCATAAATATTCCCGCGACTGGACCGATCTCTATGAGTTTGCAACAAACGGGAACCTGTGGGAACAGTTCAGGCTGGAGAGTGAGACCAATGCGGACCTGCTGTTGAAAATCAACAGGGAACTGACTGAGGACTTTTCTCTCTTTGCCACCATAGGGGGCAATTACAGGGTGGCCTATGACCAGTTTGCCACCACTTACGGTCAGAACCTGATCGTGGCAGACTTCTTCTCCACCTCCAATTTCGCAGGAGAACCCACGGTGAGTTTTACCAGGTATAAGAAGGTTACCAACAGTGTATTTGGTTCGGCCAACCTGGGATTCAAACGCTATCTCTTCCTGGACCTGACCCTGCGGGGCGACTGGAGCTCCACGCTTCCCAGGGAGAACTGGAACTACTGGTATCCATCGGTCAACCTGGGTTTCATTGTTACCGATGCATTTAACATTGAATCGGATGTCATCTCCTATATCAAACTGCGCGGTGGATACGCCGTGGTGGGGGATGATACCTCTCCTTACAAACTGAGTCCTGTATACTATTCCCAGGGCAATACCACCTTCAACGGGGTGAATATGTTTGGTGCACAATCCACCCTTCCCACCTACGCACTGAAACCGGAGTTGACCAACAGTGTGGAATTTGGCGGAGAGTTCAAGTTCTTTATGAACCGGCTGGGAATCGACGTGACCTACTATGATGCGTTGACAACGAACCAGCTGATCAAAGTGGGCATACCCTATTCGTCGGGATACTCAGGCTGGTTTAAAAACGTGGGAAGCATAAGGAATAAAGGGGTGGAGCTGCAGGTATACGGAAGCATCCTCAAGTCAGTCGACGGACTAAGCTGGGATGTGAACCTGAACTGGTCCACTAACTATAATACGGTGGTGGAGCTGGAAGACGGGCTTGAAGAGCTTAAACTTACCTCGTACTTTAATGACAATGACCTGATGGCCTTCCCGGGTGATGAGTGGGGAGCCATCTATGGTACCACATTTCTGAAAAATGAAGCGGGCGAGATCCTGGTGGACCGAAAGGGCAACCCCGGTGAGGCCACAGACCCGGAGATCCTGGGTTATGTGAACCCGGACTGGATCGGTGGAGTGGGGAACACCCTGTCGTTCAGGGGTCTTTCTCTATATATGCTGATCGATTTCAGAAAGGGAGGCGATATGTACAGCATGACCAAGGCGGTGGGACAGTTTGCCGGGATCCTGCAGTCAACCGTAGAAGGTGGTGTCAGGGAGACTGGTATGATTGTGCCGGGTATCTACGAGGAGGGAGCCAGGGTGGACCTGGATGGCGACGGGACCAGGGAGGAGGCCGGCGGACTGCCCAACCAGAGTGTTATATCGGCCGCCAGCTACTGGGAGAGTTCGAGGCCATGGGCTGAACTCTCCATCGTGGATGGAAGCTTTGTCAAGCTCAGGGAGGTCTCACTGGCCTATCGCCTGCCAGGTAACCTGGTAAGCAAGGCGGGAATCCAGCAAGCTACCCTGTCTGTTTTCGGAAGGAACCTGGCACTGCTATACACCCATGAGTCCAATGATGCACACATCGACCCGGAGGTATCATCCGGAGGTACCCTTGGCGGGATCGGGCTGGAAGCCTATCAATTGCCTCCAAACCGGACCATCGGGGTGAAGCTTAGTCTGAAATTTTAAAGGAAAGCACCATGAAAAGAGAACTAAAAATCATAACAGCAATTGCAGGAATGGCCCTGATCCTGGTCTCATCCTGTACCAAGAATTTCGAGGAGATTAATACAAATCCAAACACTCCCGACCAGGCGCCATTGACCAACGTACTTGCCTATGTGATCCAAAACCTCTCATCCAGGTTTGGGACCACCGAGATGGAGTACGCAGCTGCTTTTACCGGGCATGTGACCAAGGGAAATTATACAGATGTGGTCACATACAGCAGTAACCCCAGCTCTTCGGTGTGGACGGGGAATTACGGAGCCATTGCCACCAATGCCAATAACATCATTGAAAAGGCGGAGGAGGCGGGTAATGTTAATATGCAGGCTGCGGCCGTGGTGCTAAAGGCCTATGCCATGCAGATGGTGACCGATGTGTACGGTCCTGCTCCCTATTTTGAGGCCGGACTGGGGGATGAGGGATTGATCCATCCGGTTTTTGATACAGAAGCGGAGATCTATACGGATCTGATGTTGCAACTGGAAATGGCCAACGGGATGCTCAGCGAGGACCCGCTGGCAGGATTGCTGGGCAGTGGGGATCTGCTTTATGGTGGTGACATCATGAAGTGGAAACGATTCTGCAACTCGCTCCACCTGCGCATGGCCATCCGCATCTCCAATATTGACGAAACCACCGCCGGCGCAGAGATTGCCAGGATACTGGGTGACCCGGACGTGTATCCTGTTTTTGAGAGCAATGATGACAACGCCTTCCTGGCTTACCCCGGGACCGAGGACTGGGTGGAGCCCTGGACCGCCAGGCACAGCTCCATCGGTGATGATAAGATGGCCAAGCCGCTGGTGGATACTTTGATTAATTACGGGGACCCCCGCCTCGCCTATTATGCCGATACGATTGTTGGCGGTATCTATGTGGGATTGGAAGTTGGTAACCGATGGCCCCATAAAGACAGTGTATCCAACCTGAACGACCTTTTTGTGAACAATCCGTCAGGGTCGATCTACTTCCTTACCTATGCAGAGGTGGAGCTGATCAAGGCAGAGGCATCCGCTCGCAGCTTTGTGACTGCCAGTGCTCAGGATGCCTATGAGGCCGGAATCACAGCCTCCTGTCAACAGTACGGTATCGATGCTGATACAATCACTGCCTATCTGGATAATCCCGGGGTGCTATGGGAAGGGAACCTGGAGCAGATCTACATACAGAAGTGGATCTCCCTGTTCCACCAGAGCTGGGAGGCGTGGGCTGAAATGAGACGTACCGATATACCCACCCTGGGACCTGCATTGAACACCACCAAGACCGGGCATAACAGGGCTCCTTTCAGGTTCCCCTACCCGGATTCGGAGATCAAGCTGAATGGAGATAATATTCCGGAATTTGTGGTGGAGGATGACTACCACTGGGGCTATCAGGTGTGGTGGGATACGCGTACTGGTGTAGAGTAAACAGACTGGAAACGTATATTTTCTTATATTGAAGGGGAACTATCCATATGGGTTGTTCCCCTTAATCATATGGTATTGTTATGACAGACAGAAGGACCTTTTTAAAAAGAACGGGTGGACTGGCTGCCCTCTCGGCACTCTCTCTGCCGGGACTCGGAGCCGGTGAAGTTGCAGAAAAGATAAAGGGTATAGAGCATCCCATAAGGCCGGAAAGAGTATTGCCTGGGCGTTTGAAAAAAGGCGACCTGATCGGACTGGTTACGCCCGGGAGTCCCATTACGGAAGAGCAGCTTGCCGATACCATCCGCAAACTTGAGGGGCTGGGGTTCCGGACCACCCACAACAATTCGGTGCTCTCGGAGTATGGCTATTTTGCAGGCGGGCACGAGGAGCGGGCTGCTGAACTGATGGAGATGTTTATCCGTGAGGATGTGGATGGGATCTGGTGTGTTCGGGGCGGTTACGGATCGATCCGGATCCTGGGCCTGTTGGATTACGAGCAGATCAGGGCCCACCCGAAGGTGCTGCTGGGGTATAGCGACATCACCGCACTGATCACAGCCATCTATGAGCAGACGGGACTGGTTACCTATCACGGACCGGTGGGGATCTCCGACTTCAACCGCTTTACCCTGAGATCCTTTGAGAAGGTGGTTATGGATCCTTCAGAAAACTATAAATATCCCTACAAGCGGGAGAAGGAGACCCGTGGCAACCCGGAGTTTGACCGCTATACAGTGACGGGAGGAGTTGCTGAAGGGGCGTTGATTGGAGGAAATATCAGCGTGCTGGACTCCATGATCGGCAGCCGGTTCGAACCCGACTTTGAAGGAAAAATCGTCTACCTGGAGGAGATTGAGGAGAAGACCTACCGGGTGGACAAGATGGTCTTTCACCTCCTGTCTGGCACCAACCTGAAAAAGGCGGCAGGGATTGTCATGGGGGTGATGGGTGATTGCAATATCAATGATGAACCCAGGCTTTCGCTGAAAGTGGCCCTGGATGATCTTCTCAAGCCGGTGGGAATCCCCGTCTCCTATGGCTTTTCCTTTGGGCACATCAAGCGAATGGTCACCATTCCAACAGGGATACGAGCGGCCTTTGATGCAGACAGAAACAGTTTGAAGTTGCTGGAGCCGGCAGTGGTATAGGTCATCTCTTTACGACCTTCAACACCCTGCATCCTTCCTCTGTAGTGACCGAGATGAAGTAGATCCCGCTGGTCAGATGGGAGGTGTTGATCTCAACCTCTTTCTCTCCTGAGCGCTCCAGGTACACCAATCTTCCATGCATATCATACAGTTCGACGCTGAAACCCTCCACAGCACCTCCCTCTGCAGAGATGGTAAGCCGGTCGGTGAAGGGATTTGGAAATACATTGAAATGTGCAGCAATAGCCGGCAGTTTACCACTCAAATTGATCCCGGTCAGCCATCTCCCGGTATTCAGTATGTCGTTGTTGGGGTCAACCTTGATGGAGCTAACCACTCCGGTTACAGGCAGCTTGAAATTCTGGTTCCACTGAGTTTGCTGCAGTATCACCAGGCTGTCCCCCTGATCGGTTCTCACCCGGCAGGGCACCTTCATCTTGAAAAATGGGGTATATGCCTGCATGGAGGCTTGTTGTACGAGGTTCATGTGCAGGGTATCACCCTCCTGGTACCAGGTACCCGAATAGATGGGGTATCCCTGGCCGTATATCCACTGTTTGAAAAACCAGTCATAATTGTCGCCGGTTGATTCATTGACCACCTGCTTGAAATCTTCAGTGGTGGCAGTGCTGTCGCTGAATTTCTGCAGGTAGTTGCGGAGGGTCTGCCAGAACAGTTCGTCATCCTGCATCTCAAACCGGAGCATCTGGACCACCGCCGCCGCTTTGCAATAGGAGAGGCTGTAGTTGAAGATCCTGTTTGCATTCTCCGCATCCTTTTCCGGCACGTAGATGCTGCCGCTGTTTTGACCGATCGCTTTGTCGTGGTAAAACTGCATCCTGTTGCGTCCCTCCCATTCGGAGTTCAGCTCTTTCAGCGCCAGGTAGTCAAAATAGGTGGCAAAACCCTCATTGAGCCAGATGTCCTGCCATGTGCCACAGGTGACCAGGTTCCCGAACCACTGGTGGGACAATTCGTGGGAGAGCCTCCGGAAATCGATTTCATAGGGCATGGAGGTGAGGGTCTGGTGCTCCATACCGAATCCTTGTCCCCAGGTGGCATGGCCATATTTCTCCTCCTTAAACGGATAGGGTCCGAGAAGATTACAATAGAGGTTCATGGCATCGTGGGTCCGGTCCAGTTCCCTTTTCATCAGATCGATGTGGTACTGATTTGCCATAAAATTCTGAATAAAGATAGAATCCTCCCAGCCTTCGGGATGGGTGTAGAAATTGTACTCCTCGTAATCAAAGATGTTGAGCGCCACCAGATAATAGGCTGTGGGATACCTGCTTTTCCATTCATACCTTGTAGTTCCGTTGCCCAGGTCCACTGTCGCCGTAAGCACTCCGTTGGAGGCAACCTTGCTGGCAGATGGGGTGGTTACAAAGATGTGCAGGGAGTCGATCTTATCCTCCAGCACCTGTTTGGAGGGGAACCATGCCGAGGCTCCAAAGGGCTGGGTGAAGGAGTAAGTAAGTGGATTGTTACCTGTCTGGTCGGGATAGGTATTGAAATAGATCCCCTTTGCATAGCGGCTTGCATCGTATCCACTACCCCCGTACCAGATCCTGACATTGAAAGTTTCTTCTTCCGGAAGGGGCAGTAGCAGTTGGGCAGTGATTGCATCACCTGATTGGGTAAAGGAGATATCTATTCCGTTAAGGTGCAGTGAATCAACGGTCATCTGATCGTCCAGTTGAATACAGAAGGTGGTAAGCGGACCCGTGGTTACCCGTGCGCCGATCTCTGCATAACCGCTGATGTACGGGGAGCTGTTGTCACTGGCCAGATCTAGTTTGGTATAGGTGATGTCATACTGTTCAAGCAGGGGGTTCACAGTGTTGGTTCCTTTGAAATGCAGACTGTGCTGATTGGAGCAGAGATCGCATTTCTCGTGAAGGAGTGTGCCGGTTCCGAGAAGTTTGGATTGTCCGAACAATGAGGTTGAGAGAAGGACCAGGATGGCAATAATAGAAATTGCAGCCTTGCACATATGGATATCAGGTTGATCTGTTGAAAGGTCAAAATTAGCAAATCAGGCTGATTTTCATTGACAGAAGTAACCTTATCAGACAATTAGTTTAGATAATTAAAAGTCAATCACTATTTTAGTGGGATGAATGACTTTGGTTGGCTCGCCATTTTACCCCCTGTTCTTGCAATTATTCTTGCCCTTAAG
>JBDLIQ010000068.1:0-22141 GCA_039714775.1 Bacteroidota bacterium | reverse complement strand
CTGCAAGCTGGCCATGGACATGTTCAAACTGGAGAAAAAGGATCTCTGGGAAGAGGTAAAAGGTGTACTCACCGTGGGCGATTTCTACGCCATGTGCGGTGGTGTGGGTACGCAGATTATCTTTACTTAGAGTCAGCTATTCCTGTTTCACCTGTTTTGCTATCTTCAACCATCCGTAACCTTATACAAAAATCCCCGGATGATGGAATACTTTTCAACAGGAAATTACAGTGAATACAAGCGCTACTGTAAAACCCTTGTGTTGGAGGAGGATGCGGAATTGATTGCCGAATACAGGAAGGTGCATGCCCCCGGGAAGGTCTGGCCCGAGATTACAGAGGGCATGCTTGAGGCAGGCATTCTCGACATGGAGATCTACATCACCGGTAACCGCCTGTTCATGATTATGGACACTGTACCGGATTTCGATCATGAAAGGGCCATGGAGCTCCTTGCTTCCAAACCCAGGCAGTCGGAATGGGAGGCGTATGTCTCCAGGTTCCAGCGGACTTCAGCAGAGGCTTCGGCCGATGAAAAATGGCAACTGGTTGAACGAATATACAAGTTGGGAGAATAGAAGATTATTGACGCGTGTCATTATCTTTGGACGTATGACCTTGCGCTATTTCCCCCCGAATTCCATCAAAAAAGCTTTGATGAAGTCGTCCAGTTCGCCGTCCAGCACCGACTGTACATTGCCGGTCTCCTGGTTGGTGCGCAGGTCCTTGACCAGCTTATAAGGGTGCAGCACATAGTTGCGGATCTGTGATCCCCACTCGATCTTCATCTTGTTGCCTTCAACCTCGGCCTGCTTCTCCCGCTTCTTCTGCAGCTCCATCTCGTAGAGATGCGACTTCAGGATCCGCATGGCGTTCTCGCGGTTCTTATGCTGGGAACGGGTTTCGGTATTGTCGACCGTGATGCCTGTGGGCAGGTGCCGTACCCGTACCCCGGTCTCCACCTTGTTCACATTCTGGCCACCCGCTCCGCCCGAGCGAAAGGTGTCCCACTCAATGTCGGCGGGGTTGACCACGATCTCTATCGATTCGTCGATCACCGGGGTGACAAATATGGATGCAAAAGAGGTGTGGCGCCGGTTGGCAGAGTCAAACGGGGATAGCCGGACCAGGCGGTGTACCCCCGATTCGCTCTTGAGGAATCCGTAGGCATAATCGCCGGTGAACTCCAGGGTAACAGACTTGATGCCCGCCTCCTCTCCCTGGACCATGTGCACCTCTTTGACTTTGTATTTGTGCTTCTCTCCGTAGCGGAGGTACATGCGCAGCAGCATCTCGGCCCAGTCCTGGCTCTCGGTGCCCCCGGCCCCGGAGTTGATCTTCACAATGGCTCCCAGGCTGTCCTCCTCGGCGCGCAGCATGTTCTTCAATTCCAGCTCTTCGGTCAGCGAGAGGGCTGTGGCAAACTGTGATTTCACCTCCTCTTCTGTGGCTTCGCCTGCTGTGAGAAATTCCGAGAGTACATTCAGGTCCTCCACGGCGGTCTCCACACTGTGATAGCCTTCTACCCAGCTTTTCAGCCGGGCCACTTTCCTGAGATGCTCTTCTGCAGCTTTTGGATCGTTCCAGAAATCGGGATCGAGGGTTTTCTGCTCTTCTTCTTCTATCCGGATGGTTTTGCCATCCACGTCAAAGATGCCTCCTTAACGCAGCCAGGCGATCAATAAGGTCATTCAGTTGGTCTGATGTGATCATGTTCAAAAATTTCGGGTAAACCTACACAATGTTTTTTATGAAAACAACAGAGGGGTTCTTTCGCTTGGCACAGCTCAATGCAACAAATTTGGTAACAGGATTTCAATCTGCTAACATGAAGAAATCGTGTTCTATAGCATATAAAAAAATGAGGGGGGGGTAGATGCATTTTCATAATTTAGTTTATGAAACTCAACCCGGGATTATTCCTGCACTCCTCTTTTCAGCACCATTTCGTGGTGATCAGCATGAGATTTTCACAACCTGAATAACATTCATCCAAAATGAAAAATTCCTTAATTCTCTTAGTATTTTACCTATTATCGATTCCTGCTTATTCGCAACTAAAAGTTGTTCAAAGCGGAGACGTTGGTATTGGTACTGTAACAACCCCAACTAGTAAACTCCATGTTGATGGAGATTCCTATTTCATTGGCAGTTCTGCTTCAAAGGGTTTCTACTTCACTAGCTACTATGGTTGCCCGGTTATTAAACCAGAGTTAAATCATTCAATGTACATTGGATTATACAACAACCAAATATTTAGTATTAGAACAAAATATCTTTATGTTAGTAACCTCCCTGTTTATTCTGATCAAAGCTTGAAAGAGAACATTCTCCCCATTACTAATTCCTTGGCAAGGATTTCAAAGATAAATGGGTACAACTATGATCTAAAAGCTGAAATCTATGAAAATTCCGATCCAAGGCATAAAGAAGAACTTCTAAAAGATAGGTTCAATCAAACCGGATTTATTGCACAGGAATTAATGATTGAATTCCCGGAACTGGTAAAACTTGATAAAGAATCTGGATTGTATACAATCAACTATATTGCTCTAATACCTCACTTAGTTGAAGCGATCAAAGAACAGCAAGTGGAGATTGACGAATTGAAGAATCAATTGGCAACCGATCCGAGTGAGAAGGGAACTTCCGAACTGCAAACATCCATATATTCATCTGATATTGTTGAGTCCGCTACCTTACTCCAGAACATCCCAAATCCTTTCAATGAGAATACGACCATCAAGTACGTTATTCCAGAAATTCAGTCGTACGCTATGATCAATGTATATGACCTTCAGGGAAGACAGGTGAAGAGCTATAGCATTGAACAAACAGGCGAAGGAGATATTATGATTCCTGGGTCTGAGCTTAATCCTGGGCTCTTCATCTATAATCTCATTGTCGACGGAGTGGAGGTTGCTTCAAGGAGAATGATTCTGACAGAGTAGTATCAGTCGATTTTTGAGACATTAATCCTTCGAATTCAACTTTAATTCTATCGAAAATGAAAAACTTGATTTTTATTTTTATGGTTCTCCTAATAATGGATGTCACTGCATTTTCGCAAGAGCTGCAGCAGATTTTTAGAGAAAAAAGCTCGAATTATAAAAGCATTCAAACAGCTCTCCATCAGGATAAGAGTATTCTTGAAAACGCTTCACCAAGGGAAAGACATCAATATGAGGTATGGAATTGGTATTGGAGAACAAGAGTGGATAGCTCAGGGAGTTTCCAGAAAATCCAGGAAGAATTAACAAAATACGCGATTGAAAGCACGAAAAAAGAATCTGCCGTCGCTGCAAAATCCGCGCCAACCAATAGCTGGACCTGTATTGGACCAAACTCAAGACCTATTATTTCGGGAAGTCCCTTTTTTACCTATCAAAAAACCATAGGTCAAGGACTGGTTAAGGCAATATGGGTTGATCCGGATCATCATGATACAATTCTTATTGGGGCAAATAATGCAGGTCTCTGGAAAACAATAAATGGAGGAACTAACTGGACGTGTCTTACAGAAGGAATTATGACAGGTGGGGTGACAGACATAGCAGTTCACCCAACCAACAAGGATATTATATATATTGTTACTCAAGTGAGAGCAATGAATGGTAGTGTTTTAACAAATACTGGAAAGTACTCATTGGGGATTTTTAAAACTAATAATGGCGGAGCCAGTTGGACAAGATTAAATACTAGCACAATACCAGATGAGGAATATTTTCAGAAAATTCTAATCCACCCTACATCACCCTCTACTCTTTATGCTCTCACAATTAATTCGGTATATAAATCTACTGATTCAGGTTTATTGTGGACGCCAACCAGTCTTTACCATCCTGGAGACCACACTTATGGCTTTCGGGAAATGGAATTTAAACCATATTATCCAAATACCATATATGTTAGTGGAGGAAATGCAATATACAAGAGTTCAAACGGTGGAACCAGTTGGACACCTCTTATATCTAAACTCAGCATTCCATTCCCAAGTCCTGCAATAGCTATAGCCGTTGATGCGAATAATCCTAATGACCTATTTGTTTTCTATTGCGTTAAAGACACTAATAATAATGTACTTACAAGGCTGATGAAATCCACTGATTGTGGTGAGAATTTCGCTCTTCTTAACTCTCAGTCTCTATATGCAAAAGACTTCTTAATAAAAATCTGGATTGCTCCGGATGGTGACATATTTGCGGGAGGTATCTATATATATAGGTTCAATACTGGAGGACAAAGTTTCGGGTCAAATCTATACACTTCTGACATACATGATGATAAGAGAGGTTGCTGCTTTCCTGATCCAAATAGTAATCTTATATATCTGGCAACAGATGGCGGTGTCTATATGGATGATGATGACGGAAATAGTTGGACAGATATAACTGGTGATTTACCAATCAATGAATTTTTTACACTTGCCATTACTGAACAAGACCCAGAAGTATTATTAGGAGGCACTGCAGACTGTGGCTCTTATATGCGAAACTCGGCAGGAGTCTGGACCTTTGTACGTGGGGGAGATGGAGGCACAGCTCTAATCAATCAGAATAATTACAATATATATTATGTTACTGCTAATGGAGATTTTAGAAGAAGCGATAAACCATCAACGACACTTGCTACGCTAACTAATTTTGATGCCCCAGTTATAATGGACCCAACCAATTCTAATATTCTGTATAAATCAGCATGGATTTCGGGCATACCAACAGGTCCTCGTGTTGCATTACAAAAATCAACCGATAAAGGAGATAGTTGGCCTATTGTTTTGAATTATGAATGGAACACAATGACAGATATTACAATCTGTGAAAGCGATGCTAGCGCCATTTATTATACTACTTGGGATTTATGGGAAACTGGCCCAGCTGGACAGATTGTACGATGTCTTGATGGCAGTACTTTTGAAATAGTAAGTTATAATGGTATTAGTGATGTATTCCCAAGTGTACCTGCAACGAATGTAGTAGTACATCCTTTTGATAAAAATCAGGTCTGGGTGACTTTTGGTGGTTTTGATACCGGAAAAAAAGTGTGCTATTCAAATAATGGTGGAAATAGTTGGATAGATAAAACTGGTACAGGTTTACCAGATCTACCAGTACAATGTTTTGAATATGATTTTCTTAACGGATATCTTTATGTGGGCACTGATGTTGGAGTGTATTATAAGTCGATCAATGATTTAGCTTGGCAGGAAGCTGAGACCTTTCCAAAGGTTATAGTAACCGAATTGATCATTAATAGAGCCAGCGGAGATTTAGTTGCTTCTACATTTGGGAGAGGCATCTATAGGACCAATCTTGGAAAGGGATATTGCTATGATGATACTCCGTTAACAATTAATACCTCAACAACCTGGACCACTGATTCAGAGGTTTGCAGTGATGTCATTATTGCTTCTGGAGGTACCCTTACCGTTCATGGGATAGCAACTATGTCGTACAAATCTGTGATCACTGTTGAATCAAATGGAATACTGAAAATAGAAGGAGGGGAGATGATTAATGGCAAGATAATTGTTGAGAATGGCGGAAGACTGGAGATCTCGGATGATGGATTGATTGACCTGAATTATGAGGATCACCTTGAGATTCAACTAGGGGGTGAACTTGATATTAGTTCAGGTGAGGTTTTGAATAGTTCTATAATAAACCCTAACTAGGTCAATTATGAAAAAAATACTGCTTCTTATAAGCCTAACCCTTTCCAGTGAGGCAATTCTGGCTCAATATGCTATAACAGGGTTAAGCTTTGATAACCTTGAGATAGTACAAAAGATAGTCTTCATTGATACAGTTTCAAATCCTGATAATAGCTGGCAGGTTGGTTCTCCGAAAAAAGACCACTTATCTTCAGCCCGGTCATTGCCAAATGTGATTATCACAGATACCATCAACTACTATCCTGTCAATGATTCTTCTGCATTCACTTTTTGGCATATTGCTGACCTTGGCTTGACCAGTCCTCACACCGCTTACCTTTCTGGATATTATAAGGTTGACAGCGACTCGATATACGACTTTGGAAAGATTGAATATTCTCCAGATAATGGAAATCAATGGACTAATCTGCTGAATGACTCCAATGAGCAACCACCGACATGGTCGACTCCAATACCTGTTTTATCAGGAGCCAGCGATTGGACATACTTTGGGGTTGCCGTAGCTGAGATGGGATTTGATATAGATCAAGGTGATACGGTATTGTTCAGATTCACTTTTATAAGTGACTCAATTCAAAACAACCGCGATGGACTGATGTTTGATGATCTTTGGTTTGCTGATTTTATTGAAGGTATTTCACATAATGATGCCAATGATTTCAACTCAAAGGTTTTCCCAAACCCTGGCACTCAAAGGATAACCATTGAGTTCGACAACAACCTTCTTCAGGTAGTGATTCTGGACATTCTGGATGGTACCGGTAAACGGGTGTTCAGGAAAGGTGATCTGAAACAAAGTAACATTGATATTGATATCAGTGCGTATTCACCAGGCATCTATTTCTACAGGATAATGAACCTGGAATCATATCAGGCAAGTCATGGGAAGTTTATTGTGAAATGATTGTCAGGTTCAGCGCCCGGTGGATCAGGTCGGGTTCAAATCCCCGTCCGGCTGCATAGCGGTAGAGCTTGCCCTTTCGGGTGAATAAATTTTTCTCTTTCAGGGTGGCCGATTTGCTCTGGATCAGCTCCAGGCAGGTCTGGAACCAGTCCTCCTCATCAATCTGCTCCAGGGCTGCACCGATGATCTCTTCACTGATCTTTTTCTGTCGCAGCATGTGGGAAATTTTGATCTTCCCCCATTTGTTAAACCTGAATTTATCCTTCACGTAAAATCCGGCATACCGTCTGTCATCCAGGAACTTCTCCTCCTGCAGATTGCGGATGATCTTCTCAGCATCTGTCTCGTTTACATTCCACCCCCCCAGTTTATCCCTGATGTGGCTGCTGCACTGCTCCTGCCGGCTGCAAAGGGCAGCTGCTCTTCCAAGGGCAGCCTGGTAATCTGTCTGATCACTTTGTCGCTTCGACGAACCGCTCTTTTTCATGGATGTCTTTATGAATTACAACGTTGGAGAGGCCGGCCTGTTCGAAAATCCGGGCAGTTCCTCCGCCATAGCGTTCATTGATCTCCACCCAGAGGGTGCCTCCCGGGGTTAGGTTCGATGATGCAAACCGGGCGATGGCATGGTAAAATTTCAGGGGATCGTGATCCTCCACAAAGAGGGCGCCGGGAGGCTCAAAGTCAAGGACATTCCGGTTTATCATGGCCTTCTCCTTAGTGAGCACATAGGGGGGATTGCTCACCACCAGGTCACATGCACCTCTAAGGCCAGTGGCATCAGGATCGAGCATATCACCCAGGATCCATCTCACATCCAGACCATTGGTCCTTCCGTTTTCGGCGGCCACCTCAAGGGCCTGGCTGCTGGCATCAAGGCCGGTCACATCAGCCTCCGGGAACCGCCTCTTCAGGGCAAGGGCGATACACCCCGATCCTGTTCCCAGGTCCATGATACGGGAAAAGGAGTGCGCCCTGCTTTCGATAATCCGGGTCACCATTTCCTCTGTTTCCTGCCTGGGTATCAGCACGTTCTCATTCACTTTGATGTTTAACTCACAAAAAGTGGTGGTTCCGAGGATATACTGAATGGGCCTTCCGGTATGAATTTCAGCTACAATTTCCTTAATTTGTGCAATGATTTCCGCTCCCGGCTCCTGTTGAGGTTCCAGTATGGCTGCAGGGAATGGAAATCCGCAGTGCTCCATAATAATGCGGATCAAAGAGTCAGTTTCGCCCCGGGGATGGTGTTTTGAGATTTCCCGTTGGAGGTGCATCCGGACCTCTCTGATTGTGGCACGATTCTGGAGCATGGTCTGAAGAGTGATCTAATTACAGGTTTTCATTATAATGAGGTCAAAATACAAAGAATAAAGGTTTATCCGGTTGAAAGAGAGGGATGAAATATACATGAGGCGCTGTTTTGAGCTGGCGCGCAAGGGGCTGGGGATGACCCGCACCAATCCTTTGGTGGGAAGCATTATTGTGCATCAGGACCGGATTATCGGGGAGGGCTACCACCACGAATTTGGCGGTCCCCATGCAGAGGTAAATGCCATTCGTGCTGTCAAGGATCCCTCATTGTTGACCGAATCGACCCTCTATTGCAACCTGGAACCCTGTTCACATCACGGAAAGACACCTCCATGTTGTACACTGATCAGTCAAAAAGGAGTTCGCAGGGTGGTTATCTCCAACCTGGATCCCAATCCCAGCGTGAACGGAGAGGGTGTGAAGCAGATGGAAGAGGCGGGCATTGAGGTGATATCTGGTTGTCTTGAGGAGGAGGGAGGCCGGCTAAACCGCAGGTTTTTTCATTTTCACGGATTGAAGAGGCCCTATGTGATCCTGAAGTGGGCCAAGACGCAGGATGGCTTTCTCGATCTTATGAGGGAGCCTGGTGATCCCGTTGGAACCAATTGGATCACCGATGATGTGAGCAGAACCCTGGTCCATAAGTGGAGGTCGGAGGAGGCCGCCGTTATGGTGGGAACAAATACGGTGAACACCGACAATCCAAGGCTTAATATCAGGCGCTGGACAGGAGTCAATCCGGTGCGGGTTACACTGGACAGGAATGGCCGTCTTACCGGGGATGCGAAGATCTTTGACGGCACCCAGGATACCATTGTCTTTACCGATGATCCCGGGAAATATTCTGGAAAGATAAGAAGCATCCATGTGGACCCCTCCTATGACCTGGTTGAACTGATGGAGGAGCTCTACGATCAGAAGATCATCTCTGTGTTTGTGGAGGGAGGAGCAAAACTGCACCGCTCTTTCCTTGATTCGGGCCTGTGGGATGAAGCGCGTGTTTTTACCGGAAAGATGTCATTCAGTCAGGGGGTAGAGGCCCCTGAAATTGGGCTTGATCCTGTAGAGAAACTGGCTTTCAGAGATACCACGTTGGAGCTGTTTATAAATCCGGCAGAATCGTTGCCATCACCGGAACTTTAACCTGCTCCCCACCGTATTTGTGCCATTCATGCTCAGTTTTTCTATATTTGTCTAAATTGGAACACTTTAAGCAACTTAAAAAGCGGAAATCCGTAAAAAAAAGAAAATAGGACACCATGATAAAGAGGCTAGCAACCATATTGATCCTGATTCCGCTGGCCGGGACCTTGATGATTCAGGCCCAGTCGGCGAAGCAGTATTACAAAGCAGGGGAGGATTTTGCAAAGAAGTTGAGCTTTGAGAATGCCATCGAACAGTACACCAGGGCCATTGAAATAGATCCCGATTACGACAAGGCTTACATTCAGCGGGCCATCGCATACTCCAAACTTAAGGATTACGAAAAGGCTGCAGCAGATTTTGACAGGGCCATCGTGTTCGATGAGAAGGATGCCGGTCTGTATTACTATTCAGGTACAGCATACCATCTTCTTGGAAAGAATGATATTGCCCTTTCCAAACTGAACAGAGCCGTTGAGATGAAGAGCAATTTCCTGGAGGCTTACCAGCTAAAATCAGAGGTGCTGATGAATATGGAACGCTACCAGGAAGCACTTGAGGATTGTAAAAAGTGCCTGAAGCTGAAGGAGGATGAGAGAGGGTATTATAACCTGGGACAGGTATATGAAGCGCTTGAGATGTACCAGGATGCTGAAGCTGCCTACCGACAATCAATTGGAGAGAACAGGCGTGTGGCCGGAACGCATTATGCATTGGCCAGCCTGCTCTACCGAAGGGACAACTACGGCGCCGCCTACACTTCGGTGGTGCAGGCATTGGAGCTCGAGCCTGGCAGCCTCGAGGGAATCGTGCTTAAAAGCAAGATTCTGGCAGCCCAGCAAAACTACCCCAAAGCCATTGAGATTCTCTCCATCGCTTCCATTGAATTTCCTGATGAATCTGAGATTTTTTTACTCAGGGGTGACTTCTATGCCATGCTGAACCAGTCAGCATTTGCCATTAACGATTTCACCAGGGTAATTGAGCTTGATCCGGACATGGCCGAAGCATATTACAAACGGGGGGGAGCCTATGAAGGGATACGGGACTATGAAAAAGCACTGGCAGATTACGGAATGTTGCTGGCTATGTCGAAATATGACGGAAATGCCCAACGGTTGTATGAAGAGGCTGCAGGCCGGATATTCGAATTGAACAGGGAGGAGAATAAACCGGTTGTTTCCCTGGTAGAACCTCTTTCGAACAGAGACAACAGCATCGATATTCCCAGGGGTACCCAGGTAATTGCTGTTACAGGTATCATCACCGATGAAAGTGGTATTAAGTCCCTACAGGTGAATAGTTTCACTGTTCCGGTGGAGGAGACTGAAGAGGGATACCAATTCCTGGCCAGCGTGAGTGTAAAGGAGTCTGACAGGGTCACCGTGCAGGTTACTGATGTGTATGACAATGCAGAGACGGCCATTTTTACTGTTCGCCGGACAGAGGTGGATGCTCCTCTGGTTCAGATCATCGCTCCTTACGGATCGGATAATAACATCCTTTATCTGGATAACAATGAACCGGTGATTTACCTGGAGGGACGGATTGAGGACGAGAGTAAAATTACCAATATTTACATCGACAGTGTCTCGGCCAGCTATATCCCCACCGATTTGAACCCCGCTTTCTCAGCCATGGTACGGATCGAGAATAAAACTGCGATCACCGTTCAGGTGGAGGATGAATTTGGGAACATCTCAGAAACACGGTTTACACTGAACAGGGAAGCACAGGCATTCGGGGATAATCCCATGGGAAAAACATGGGCTGTTTTCATCGAAAACTCCAACTATGAGTCGTTTGCCAGCCTTGAAGGTCCAACAAAGGATATCATGTTGATGCGAAGGGCACTTGCAAAATACCAGGTGCACAACTTCATTCACAAGAAGAACATGACTAAGCAGGATCTGGAAAGGTTCTTTGCAATTGAATTGCGTGATTTGATCAGGAGCAACCGGGTCAATTCAGTCCTCGTTTGGTATGCCGGGCACGGCAAATACATTAATGAGACCGGATACTGGATCCCCGTCGACGCAAACCGCGATGATGAGTTCACCTATTTCAATGTCAATGCACTGAAGGCATCGATGCAATCGTATCCCGATTTTGTGAACCATACCCTTGTCGTTACCGATGCATGTCAATCAGGCGCCAGCTTCTACCAGGCCATGCGCTCAGATCTTGAGGAAAGAGATTGCAATGACTGGGAGGCCACCAGGTTCAAATCTTCACAGGTATTCCATTCTGCAGGCTACGAGCTGGCCGTGGATAACAGCCAGTTTACCCGGACATTTGCCAAAGTGCTCGCCAGCAATCCGGATTCCTGCGTTCCCATTGAGCGCATCGTTAAGACGGTAATCGACGCTGTGGTGCACAGCAACCAGCAAAGACCAGAATTTGGTAAAATTGCCGGACTGGAGGATGAAGACGGCACCTTCTTCTTTATTCCGAAATCTTTCTAATATGATCCTACACAGGTTTGCAGGAACAATTTCTCCTTTAATGAGGGGCCGAATTGTTCTTTTAGGCCTGTTCATGCTCTCCATTCAACTCCAGGGACAACAACGCTTCTTTAAGCAGTTCTCCGTTTCCGAGGGGCTGGCGCAGTCAACCGTATACAAGGTGATCCAGGACAGGAATGACCTTTACTGGCTGGGTACCGATGCCGGTGTTTCAAGCTTTGACGGCACATCTTTTACCAACTATTCAAGCGGGGACGGACTCTCCGAGAATGGTGTTCGTGCCATTTGTGAAGAGCCGGGAGGAGATATCTGGTTTGGGCATACACTCGGAGGTGTATCCAGGTATAACGGGAAGGGATTCGAAGTGTTACACAGCCTGGACAGCCTGATTAATTCAACGGTTACCTATATGGTGGTGGACTCCACAGGACACCTGTGGATCGCTACCGAGACCTCGGGTGTGATCGAAATTCTCAATTCATCCGCCGCTGAAGAGAGCCTGGATATCAGGTCCTATGTGGGAGAGGATCAATCGGACAGGGTCTTCAGTGGATTTGTGGATTATTCGGGAGGGCTCTATTTCGTGGCAGATCCACACCTGAAGGTATACGACAGGGAGAGTGGTACATTTCACAATGTTACCATGTCCGGAATCCCGGCATATCATGCCACCACCTGTTTCCTGGTCGATCGCAGGGGTTATTCATGGTTTGGAAAATACCATGGTGGACTCTACTGGCACGAACCGCGAAGGGATACCGCGTTTATGGTTGACCTTGTTAAGGAGGGGTTAAGTTCCAACTGGGTCAGTACATTGTTCGAGGATAGCGAAGGAAGTATCTGGGCCGGAACATGGGGGGGTGGAATGTTGCGTATTACCAGGAACGGCGATGTGGATTTTTTCAGAACTGAAAACGGTCTGCCGGGGATGAAGATCTGGACCATCATGGAGGACAGGGAGGGAAACATCCTGATTGGTACACATGATCATGGCCTCTGCGTCTACAAAGGGGACCAGTTTCTCTCCTATTTTGAGGAGGATGGACTGATCAATTCGCAGGTGTGGTCGATTCTGGAAACAGAGGGTGGTGATTTCTGGTTTGGAACCAACAAAGGGATCTCGGTGCTTGAAAAAACCGGTCAGGGAGGTGCGTTCACCGATTTCCACAGGTTGAAAGAGGACAGGATCCAGTTCCTGGAGGAGGACAAAAACGGAACCATCTGGATTGGTTCCCGGGGTGTATTCAGTTATGACCAGCAGGGGAGGTATCGTTTCGATCCGCTGATCAACAACGAGATTACAAACCTTGAAGTTACGGCCATGGAGATTGACAGTGATAACAACCTGTGGGTGGGAACCATGGATGGCCTGGTCTATTTCGAGATCGACAACCGGCGTGGTACACGGCTGTCTCAAAAGGATGGTTTGCCGGGAAATGATATATCCACAGTTTTTGCAGATTCCGAAAACCGTATCTGGGTGGGTTCAGAAGGCAGAGGGGTCTCATTGATTGAAGGTGATTCGATCTACCCGCTCCACCTGGGATTTGATTTCACACCCCGCTGTTTCACAGAAGACATAAAAGACAATATCTGGATCGGGACCGAAGGCAGGGGGGTGCTCCTGTATAGCCTGGAACAACAAAAGATTGTCAGAACTTTTTCCGAGAAGGATGGACTGCTGGCCAACCTGGTCAACCAGCTGAGTTGCGACAGGTTCAACAATGTCTATATAGGCACCAACAAAGGACTGAATGTGGTCCTCAATGGCGAGGAGGAACCCTATGCTTTTACCCCCAGCAGCGGATTTGTGGGTATCGAAACCAAACCCAATGCCTCTATGGTGGACCATGAAGGGAATGTCTGGTTTGGAACCATCGAGGGAGCCACCCGGTTCACCCCTTCAGAAAGTGGGATCCGGGTCACTGACCCCCTGACACATATCACAGGGTTCCATGTCAACCATGAGTCTTTTCCTGTGAAAAGCGGGCAGCGCTTCTCACACAAGCAGAACTCGATGGTCTTCGAATACCGTTGCATTACACTGAATCCCGATGCGGTGCAATACCAGATCATGCTGGAAGGGGTAGATCAGCAATGGCGTACACCCGGCACACAAAGGCGGGTTACTTACCCTGCCCTGCGCCATGGCAGGTACACCTTTCAGGTAAAGGCAAGAAACAGCGAGGGTGTCTGGAACAGGGAGCCGGTATCGCTCCGGTTTGAGATCCGTCCGCCCATCTACCTTACCTGGTATTTTATCCTCTCTGTGATCATGATTACCGGGTTGGTTATTATAGCTTATATCAAGATCAGGGAGCGGGCCCTGCGAAGAGAGAATGCCCTCCTTGAGGAGAAGGTGAAACACCGAACAGAGATGGTGGTGGCTCAGAAGGAGGAGCTGGCTCAGAAGAACAAAGACATTACCGACAGCATCCGGTACGCCAAGAGGATCCAGTTCGCCATTCTTCCGGAGAAACCGCCTTTCAGCGATACCTTCGTATTGTTTAAACCCAAGGATATTGTGAGCGGAGATTTTTACTGGTTCCAGGAGGTGGATGGCCGGCAGTTCTTTTCAGCGGTCGACTGTACCGGTCACGGTGTTCCGGGTGCATTTATGTCAATTATCGGGCACAATTCACTGACAAAGATTGTACGCGAATATGGCATTCTCGAGCCCGGGAAGATTCTGACCCGGCTAAACCGCGAAGTGGTATCCACCCTCCACCACCGGACTGACACTACCGATGTCCTTGACGGGATGGATATTGCACTGGCCTGTTACCTGCCTGCAGAGCAAGTCATTGAATATGCAGGGGCCTTTAATCCCCTCTACCTGGTCCGAGACGGTGAAATCCTGGAGACAAAGGCAGACAAAATTTCCATTGGACGTTCCGTTGTTCGCGAGGAGACTGAATTTACCAACAACAGGGTGGCGGTACAACCCGGAGACACGGTATACATGTTCTCAGACGGTTATGCCGATCAGTTCGGAGGACAACTGATGAAAAAGTTCAAATACAAAAACCTGAAAGCACTGATACTAAAAATTCAGGGTCAATCCATGGAAGAGCAGCGGATCACCATGAACCAGACCATCGAGGAGTGGAGGGGTGATCTGGAGCAGGTGGATGATATCCTGATAGTCGGCAGGAGATTCTAGAGAAGCGCCTCGAGCTTATTGACAATGACACTTTTAGGCACAGCACCGACCTGCTTGTCGGCCACCTCGCCATTCTTAAAGAAAAGAATGGTGGGAATGTTCCTGATCCCATACTTGGCAGTAATACCCGGATTGCTGTCCACGTCTACCTTTGCTACAATTGCCTTGCCGTCATAATCAACGCCAACCTCCTCCACGATGGGGCCTACCATGCGGCAGGGGCCACACCATTCTGCCCAGAAATCGATGATTACCGGTTTATCTGACTTCAATACGAGCTCTTCAAAATTGCTGTCTGTTGCTTCTAATGCCATTATAAGTTGTATTAAATATTATGCAAAATTATAAAAAAAACAGTTACGCGAGACGGAAATCAAATTCAGTGCTTCCCTTCAGCCAATCCATGAATTCATCGGTCATTGCCACCTGCTTTTTCCTGGAGAAAAGATTGACCTTTATCTGGCTTTCCGGATCGTGAACCCGGAATTTGAGCACCTTCCCGTTCTCCTGCACAGTGAAACGGTCAATCTCCTCGATTAATGTGGGATTAATGCGGTTAATGTCCACAACAAGGTCAACCGACCTGACCAGTTTTTCCCTCACATCGGCCAGCATATGAACCATCTTTATCTTGAGGGAATAGATCTTTTTCTGTGGCTCGTCCCTTGGGCTCCATTCATTCACATTGGCCCGGATCATCAGGGCTACATCCGGACTGAAGTATTGTTTGAAGTTTACGTAATCGTCATTTTTCAGCCTGATGTTGAAAGTGTCGGTGTAGTCCTCCATCTGTGCAAGCAGATAGGGTTTATTCCTCCACTGGTCTACGCCGTCACGAACACTTTTTACCATTCCGCAGAATACCACATCCCTGCTGCGGTACTGCTGCAGATCGCTTAAATCGTGCAGGTTGGTCGAGCAGAACGAGTCAATCTCCAGTTTGAAACGATTCAGAGGATGAGAGGTCAGGTAGATACCAATCAGCTCCTTCTCCCTTTTGCATTTGGAGGAGTCATCCCACTCATTCACCCCGGGTGGTTCAGGTTTTGAGATGGTCACTTCACCGATCTCTCCAAACAGGTTCTGCTGGGGTGTGTTTCTTTCATACTGGATCTTATTACCGTATTTAATCAGTTTTTCAACAAAGGTAGATTCCTCCTCTTCAACGGTATCGATATACTGGCTTCTGGAGATTTCGCTGAAACAATCAAAGCCGCCGGCCACAGCCAGACCCTCCATGTTCTTCCGGTTTACCTGGTGCAGTTCATTCCGCTCCACGAAATCGTAGATATCTGTGAAGGGCCCCTCTTTTTTGCGCTGTTCGATGATGCTCTTTACTGCATTTTCGCCCACCCCTTTAATGGCCCCCAACCCAAACCTGATGTCGCCCCTGTCGTTTACAACAAATCTCACATTACTCTCATTCACATCGGGCCCCAGAACCTGGATGGACATCCGTTTGCATTCATCCATGAACGCGCCAATCTTCTTAATGTCGGTAATGTTCCGGCTCAAAACCGCAGCCATAAATTCGGCCGGATGGTTGGCCTTCAGATAGGCGGTCTGGTAGGATACATATGCGTAACAGGTGGAGTGCGATTTGTTAAATGCATATTGGGCAAAGGCTTCCCAGTCAGTCCAGATCTTTTCAATCTTCTTTTTAGGGATCCCGTTCTTCAGACAGCCCTCCTCGAACTTCACCTTGAGCTCGTCCATCATCTTCTTGATCTTCTTGCCCATCGCTTTTCGCAGCGAATCGGCCTCACCCCTGGTAAAACCTGCCAGTTTCCGTGAAAGCAACATCACCTGCTCCTGGTAGACAGTGATCCCATATGTATCCTTGAGGTACTCTTCCATCTCCGGAAGATCATATTCGATCTTCTCCTTCCCATGCTTCCGGTTAATGAAGCTGGGAATATACTCCATGGGGCCCGGACGGTAGAGCGCGTTCATGGCGATCAGATCCTCAAAGCGGTTTGGCTTCAGGTCCTTCAGGTATTTTTTCATGCCGGGAGACTCAAACTGGAACAGCCCTGTGGTTTCGCCCTTTGAGTATAGATCGAAGGTGGGTTTGTCATCCATGGGAAGGTGATCGATGTCAATCTCAATCCCTTTTGAGTCACGGATATTTGCAATGGCATCTTTGATAATCGAGAGGGTCTTCAATCCCAGGAAGTCCATCTTCAGCATACCCACATCCTCCACGAAATGCCCGTCAAACTGGGTAACGAGCAGATCAGAGTCTTTCGATTTGCAGACAGGGAGGTGTTCTGTAAGGTTGTTCCTCCCGATAATTACGCCGCAGGCGTGCAGCCCTGTTTGCCGGACAGAGCCCTCCAGCCTCTCTGCAATCCGCAATGTGTTTGCAATAAGGGGATTGGTAGAGTTGCGTTCAGCCTTTAATTCAGGGACCTCCTCATAGGCTTTGGCAAAGGTGGTTCCGGGTCGTTCAGGAACCAGTTTTGCAAGACGGTCGGCTTCAGGAAGGGGCAGCTTCTGAATTCGTGCCACATCCCGGATGGCCATCTTCGTTGCCATGGACCCGAATGTGATGATATGCGCCACCCGTTCATGGCCATATTTATTCACCACCCACCGCAGCACCTCGTCCCGCCCGTCTTCGTCAAAATCGATATCGATATCGGGCATGGAGATCCGGTCGGGATTGAGGAACCTTTCGAACAGCAGGTCATATTTAATGGGGTCAATATCGGTGATTCCCAGACAGTAGGCTACGGCCGATCCGGCTGCAGAACCCCGGCCCGGTCCAACGGATACCCCCATCTCCCGGGCTGCAGCAATAAAGTCCTGTACGATCAGAAAGTACCCGGGGAAACCCATCCGCTGGATGGTTCCCAGTTCAAAATCGATGCGTTCCCTGATCTCGTCGGTGATGGTGTTGTATCTCTTATCAGCCCCTTCATAGGTGAGGTGTTTCAGGTATGTGTCCTCATTTTCAAACCCTTCAGGCAGGGGGTAGAACGGCATGACCGGACTGGAGTTCAGTTCATAGGGCTCTACCTTATCGGCCACTTCAATGGTGTTCTTCACCACTTCAGGGTGATCGGCAAAGATTTCGGCCATCTCGGACCGGGTTTTAAACCACTCCTGCCTGGTGTACCGCATTCGCTTCGGATCATCCAGGTCTCTTCCTGTATTAAGACAGATCAAATGGTCATGTGCCTCCGCATCATCCGCATTCACAAAATGCACATCATTTGAAGCCACACATTTTACCCCGTGCTTGCTACCCAGTTCAATTAAGGTACGGTTCACAAAAACCTGGTCATCAAACACCAGTTTGTTCATGTCAGGATCGTCGGTCTGATGACGTTGTAGCTCCAGGTAAAAATCATCACCAAAGATCCGTTTATACTCAAGCAGTATCTTCTCTGCTTCATCGATGGTACGGTGCATGATGGCCTGGGGAATCTCTCCTCCAAGGCATGCAGAAAGACAGATAATACCTTCACTGTATTGTTCAAGCAGCTCCCGGTCAATCCGGGGTTTGTAATAGAACCCTTCTGTCCATCCCTGCGAAATGATGGTGGTCAGGTTCTTGTATCCATCCCTGTTTTTAGCCAGCAGAACAATGTGGTCAAATGCATCCAGGTTCTTATCCTCTTTGCTGTGTCTTGAGCGGCGTGCAATGTATGCCTCACAACCCAGGATTGGTTTGATACCTCTTTTGCTGGCTTCGTTGTGGAAGGCTTTTACCCCGAACATGTTGCCATGATCGGTGATGGCCACTGCCCGCATTTCGTCGCTAATGGCTTTTTTTAAAATGTTGGGGATACTTGCTGCACCGTCAAGGATTGAGAACTGCGTATGAACGTGCAGGTGGCAGAATTCGACATCTTCCCCGGCAGACTCCCCGGCACCCTGCTCCTGCACAGCCATCTCCTCCTTCCCACCAGATTGATCCTGTACAGAACGTGCCTCTGTTTGTGTCTCCTCCGGTTGTGTTTCGCCGGATGGAGTTTCACCGGGTATAGCCTGGTTTGATTGTACTTTGTTTGATTGCGCCTTTCCTGATTGGGTGATGCCTGAACCGTTCTTCCCGGAATCTGTTTCTCCGGTTTTCGGCTGCTCGCTGTTGGAGGCGTGCGAAAGCCCAAAGGGTCCGACCGGTCCCTGGTTCTTTTCGATAAAACCCCGGTACTGTTCAGGAGTAAGTTCAAGGGATCCGGGGGAGATCACCTTTCTGCGGAGCAGTTCAAGAAAACAGCGGGCGGTTGCCTCCACATCGGCGGCGGCATTGTGTGCATCCCCGAACCCCTCTTCAAAAAGGAATTGGTACAGCTCCATCAGCTTCGGAGGCTTGAATTTCCCTCCCCTGCCACCGGTGAGCTTCAGGTGGTCGGTGCTGGAGCGCATGGTGCAGACCTGTTTTTTATCCAGGAAAGAGGTCGCCATGCCGCTGCGAACAAACTCTGCTCCCAGCGCATTGACATCGAAGCGGATGTTATGGCCCACCAAAAACGTTGCCTGCTCCACCGATTCGTTGAAGCGTGAGAGCGCCTCCTCCAGGGGGATGCCCTCTGCCAACGCTTTTTCGGTGGAGATGCCATGCACCTTTGCAGCCGAATAGGGGATCTCAAAACCGTCGGGTCTGATCAGCAGGTTGTGATGCCCGGTCAATGCGCCGCTTGCATCATGTACCTGCCATGCGATCTGAACCACCCTTGGCCAGTTATCTACTTCACTGATAGGGGCATTATCCCTTTTGGGAAGGCCGGTTGTCTCGGTGTCAAAAACTAAAAACATGGATCGTAAAGGTAGGGAAAACAGACCCACGAATTACCCATGTTAATAAGTTCATAACAGGATTATTTTACAATAGCACCCTGAGCTTACAGTTCATTTTAGCAATGTATTTTTGGTTCTACAGATGGAAATATGTAAATTTGAAGTTGGAATGCAATATTACATAATATGTACATTGATAGAGAAATTGAAAGGGAAATACTAGGGGGTGCAGCTGGTTTTCCAGTTATCACAATTACCGGGCCCCGTCAATCAGGGAAAACGACCATGATAAAGCGCCTTTTTCCTGATAAAAAGTATATTTCTCTCGAGAACCCTGACAATTACGAGATTGCTAAAACCGATCCGCGAGGACTTTTAAACAAGTATTTGGATGGGGTGATCCTGGATGAAGTTCAACGCGTTCCTGAATTACTCTCCTATATTCAGGGAATTGTCGACGAGTATAATGCTCCGGGAATGTTCATCTTATCCGGCAGTCAGCAGTTCAACTTAATGAGCGGTATAACCCAGTCACTGGCCGGAAGAACGGCTCTTTTTAAGTTATTCCCATTCAATATGTCGGAGTTGGGGTCACTCAATGAATCTGTTATAAACAGGATCTTGTATAAAGGTTTTTACCCAAGAATCTGGAGTTCTGATCTATTACCAACAAAGGTCTATTCCGACTATATAGAGTCCTATATTGAACGAGACCTGAGGCAAATAGTAAATATCAAGGATTTAGATAAATTCAGAACTTTTGTCAGGTTATGTGCCGGAAGGATAGGGCAACTGTTTATAGCCAGTCACCTTGCGAATGAAATCGGGGTATCGGTTCATACCATTAACTCATGGCTCTCTATCTTAGAGACATCCTATATCATTTTTCAACTGCCTCCATTTCATGCAAATATCAATAAGAGGTTAATAAAATCACATAAGCTTTATTTCTATGATGTTGGTCTGGCATGTAATTTATTAAGAATTCAACAGCCTGATCAACTTGACAGTCATCCCTTGCGTGGAGCTGTGTTTGAAAATCTTGTCGTTGCTGATATTGTTAAAACAAGAAGAAACAGAGGGTTAATGGATAATTTCTTTTTTTACCGTGACAGCAATCAAAACGAAGTGGATTTGATTATTGATAACCTATTAACTATTGATGCTGTTGAGATCAAGTCATCTGAAACTTTTAGCAATAACCTTTTAAGAGGGTTGAAATATATTCGCAAGGTATTACCGTTAAAAACCCGGCAAACATATTTATGCTACGCAGGTATGCAGGAGATGCACTACCAGGATCATCAGATCGTAAATTTCAGGCATATTTCGGAGCTGCTTAACTCCGAACCGGATGCTGAACATAAGTGACCTCATGTCTGTTTTATTATAGTGCAGTTGAAACAGATCATGATGGCGTATCATCGGTATTTTTTACTCTTCCTGTTGGTTGCTCAGGCCGCGTTTATGACCGGACAGCATACCGATGCCAATATCTTTGGAAATGTGCAGTGCGAAGGGGAGCACATCCCTTTTGCCGGTGCCCTGGAGCAGACCATCGATGCATATGTCACTTCACCCTCCTTTTTTGAATTGAACCGTGACAGCAATTATGTCTATGGACCTGCCACCTCCAGAACCTATTTCATAGGCTTCAGACTGAAGTCATTGTAACCATGTGGCTCTCTCTACCTTACTGAACTTGTTTAATCGTGATAATTCTTTGCAGATTACCCGATTAATGCTACCTTTGCGGACGCTAAAAATGTAGGTATTTAATCATTTTAAATTTAAAAGAGTATGCCAGCAAAGATCAGATTACAAAGACAGGGTCGTAAATTTAAAGCGATCTACTCTATTGTAGTTGCTGATAGCAGGGCGCCACGTGATGGTAAATCTATTGAAACATTGGGACAGTATAATCCCAATACCAATCCTGCTACCATTGTATTGGATTTCAACCGGGCCTTAGAATGGCTGCAGAAAGGCGCTCAACCTACGGATACATGTAGAGCTATCTTATCCTACAAAGGAGTAATGTACAAAAAGCACCTGCTTGAGGGTGTGAAAAAAGGAGCTTTCGACGAAGCTGAGGCTGAGAAGAGGTTCCAGGCATGGATGACTGAGAAAGAGCAGAAGGTCCAGGCCAAAGTGGACAAGATCAAATCGGACAAAGACGGTGTTGCCAAGAGCCGCCTTGAAGAGGAGTCAAAAATCAAGGAAGCAAGGGCACAGGAGATTGCCAAGAGAAGGTCCGAACTTGTAGAAGCTGAAAAGGCGGCTGAAGCTGCAGAGGAACCTGTTGCGGAAGAGGCAGCTGCTGAGGAGGCCCCTGCTGAGGAGCCCAAAGCAGAAGCAACTGAAGCACCAGCAGAGAAGCCTGCCAAGGAGGAACCTGTAAAGGAGGAGCCCAAAGCAGAAAAGCCTGCTGAGGAGCCTGCTGAGGAGCCTGCAAAGGAGGAACCCAAAGCAGAGAAGCCCAAAGCAGAGGAACCCAAAGCAGAGAAGCCCGCTAAGGAGGAGCCTAAAGCTGAGGCAGTTGAAGAGAAGCCTGCTAAGGAAGCCGCTAAAGAGGAGCCCAAAGCAGAGAAGCCTGCCAAAGAGGAGCCCAAAGCAGAGAAGCCTGCCAAAGAGGAGCCTAAGAAGGACAAATAAACAGATGCGCTATGGCGGTTCAGGGAGGTGCGAAAGCAGGAAAGATCTCTAAACCGTATGGACTTCAGGGTGAGG